>JAAYZO010000398.1 GCA_012514865.1 Lentisphaerota bacterium
GAACAGCCCATCCTTCGCCTGACCCCTGGCCGCGGCCTTCTTCACGTGGCATGTTCCCATCGCGGTGACTCCTGTTCTGTTTGCTCCGGTACTCGTGGCAACGGAAACCGTAGTACGCAGGCAGGAGAACCGCACTCCTCAAACAAGAGTTTCATACTGACATGATCGGGGCCGGCAAGCGCCCCGCGGGCGCTGGAGGGATGCCAGATCGTAGCCGGGGGTCGCGCGCAGCACGACCCCCGGAACCACGGAACCAGGAACCAGGAACCATGCACCCTGAAGGGGTGCCAGAAACCGACGATGCCGCAGGGCATCCCCGCGCGGGGTGCTCGCCGTCGTGATGCTGAAGAGAGGTCCCCCATGATATCTAGATCACCGGCGACGCAGGCGGCTCTCCTGGCTCTCCTGGCCGGCGCGTGGGCCGGCGTGCTGTCCGGCGCCGAGGGGCCGGACTGGTCGCGCCTGCGTGCGGATCACCCGCGGCTGTACTTCAACGCCGACACCTGGCCGGCGGTGCAGGCCCGCGCCGAGGGGCCCTGCCGCGAGCACACGGCGGCCATCCGCAAGACCGCCGACAACCCGCAGCCGCCCTCGCGCGAGTGGTCGGCCATCGAGCGCCCGCCGCGCCGCCCCGGCAGCGCCGTGGACGCCTACGACTGGGGCGACGCCCTCGTCGCCACGGCCCTGGTGCAGCGCCTCGAACCGGATCCGGCCCGCCTCGGGCGCATCCGCGAGATGCTCCAGGCGTCGCTCGACTACTACCACGCCTGCTTCGCCCAGGGTAAGTCCGTGAACTGGTACGCCCGCAGCCGCATGGGCTGGCTTTGCGCCTTGGACTGGACCTGGAACGACCTCCCGGAGGACCTCCGCGTCGACCTCGCCCGCGGCTTCCTCAAGCACGTCGACGAGGCCCTCCATGGTCCCAGCAAGCAGCGCCAGAACCGCGGCGGCGTCCGCACCGGCTACTACGGCGACGACAACCTGGCGCTGTTCACGGGGCTGGCCCTGCAGGGCACCGGCGCCGACGACGCCATGGCGATGCGGCTTCTGAACGAGGGCTTCGGGACCTACCAGAAGGTCATCGCACATCGCCGTCAGATGGCCGACGACGACGGCGGCGCGGCCTCAGCGACGCTGGGCTACTCGGTGGGCGAGTACCCGTTTGCGGAGTGGGACTACCTGCACTGCATGGCCTCGGCGGCCGGCCTGGACTGCCGCGAGGAACTGGCCTACGTCGTCGGCTTCTCGAACTACATCCTGTGGAATCTGCTGCCGGGCAATCTGGAGTTCGGCTACGGCGATACGCCGCACCTGCACAACCGCATGCCGAGCACCTGGATGCACACGCACCTGTCGCATCTGATGCACTTCTACGGCGCCCTGCGGCCGGAGGATGCGGCCCTGGCCGCGACCCTGCGCGAGCGCTTCACGCCCTTCGTCAGCAGTGCCGCCTGGTGCGTCTATCCCTTCCTCCTCACCGACCTGGAGAAGGCCCCGCCGCCGCTCGACCTCGGGGTGCTGCCCGCGGCGCGGTTCTTCCCGGCCATGGGGCAGGTCTTCATGCGTTCCGGGGCCGGTCCGGAGAATACCTACCTGATGCTCTCGGTCGACGGCCAGACCGGCCAGCACCGGCACTACGACGCCGGGCACTTCACCCTCTACCGCCAGGGCTTCCTCGCCCTCGACACCGGCACCCGCCACGGCAATACCGACAACCTGCAGAACTACTTCGCCCAGACCATCGCCCACAACTGCGTCCTCATCAGGATGCCGGGCGAGAAGCCCTCGCGCTACTGGAACGGCACCGTCGCCGCCCAGGCCGGCGGACAGAACCTCCAGGTCGGCTCGAAAGTCGTCGCCTTCGAGACCGACACGCACAGCAGCTACGTCGCCATGGACCTCGCTCCCGTCTACGCCGCCGAGAAGTGCGCCTCCTACACGCGCCAGGTCCTCTTCGTCATGCCGGACCACGTCGTCGTCATGGACCGCGTCGTGTCGACCGACCCCGGCTACGCCAAGACCTGGCTGCTGCACCTGGCCAACGAGCCGCGCCTGCAGGACGGGACGCTCCAGGCCGAGCAGGGCGACGGCCGCATCTTCTGCCGGACGATGCTGCCCGCCGACGCGACGTTCGACCTCGTCGGCGGGCCCGGCCGCGAATTCCTCGTCGAGGGCGTCAACTACGCCATCACCGACGGGCCTTCCGAGGTCATCATCAAGAACGAATACACCGGCATCAAGAAGCTCGAGATGGCCGAGGTGCCCGAGCTGATGGGCCGCTGGCGCCTCGAGGTCCGCCCCGGCGCGGCGCGCGCCGAGGATGTCTTCCTGCACCTCCTCCAGGTCGGCGGCCACGGCCTCGCGGCCATGAGCGCCGCCACCGTGCGCCAGGAAGACACGCAGGCGGTACTCACCTTCGCCACCGCCGCCGGCCAGGTGACGCTGTCGCTGCCCACCGCCGGCCCGGTCCGCGGCCACCTGCGCCTGGAGCGCGACGGCGCGGTCGTCGTCGACCGCGACCTGACTCGCGAGGTCACGCCCCAGGCCGGCCTGGCCATCGGGCGCTGAGAGGCCCCGCCGCGCCCGGCGGGCGCGGCATCGACGTCGCGCCAGCGGTCACCCTCATATGAAACATGGCGGTATGACCCGTGCGGTTTTATCGCAGACTTTCAGCCTGCAAGGCGTCATGTCCGATTTCCCAGGGCGTTGCCCTGGGCTGACGAATGATGCCCTTTCAGGGCGCAGACCGGCGGGACGCAGGAAGGCACGGCGGGCGGTGTTTCGCCGTGCCATATCCGGCGCCCCACGCCGGTGGCTCCGCTGAAGGGGTTCCAGAACCGGACTCTGGAGCAAACCTGCCTGGCGCGGGGCGCTTGACCTCGCCGGTGGGGCACCTACTGTTGCTCACGGCCACCGGCGACGCCACAGGGCCCCCGGGTGGCCGATCACCCCAACCAACGAGGAGTCCGTTCAGGCCATGGCACCCCCCATCATCATGCACTGCAACTTCTGCGAGCAGGGCCAGACCATCGAGGAGATGTGCTGCCGTGCTGCCGCCTGGGGCTACGACGGCGTCGAGTTCCGCCGCAAGCGCCACGGCGTCACCGAGAGCGTCGACGACTACCTCGCCAGCATTGCGCGGGGCGTCGAGCGCAGCGGCCTGAAGCAGGTCCTCTTCGGCGGCCCGGGCGCCAATCTCATGTCGCCGGATGCCGACCTGCGGGCGCGCGAGCTGGACGAGGTGGCGGCCTTCTTCCGCGTCGCGGCGTCGCGTTTTGCGCTGACCGTCTGCAACACCATGGCCGGCCCCCTGCTCAACCCGGCCAAGGGCGTGACCTACTCGGACTACCACTGCCAGGGCTCGGCGGTGGCGCAGCCGACGCACTGGCAGTGGGCCACGGAGGGCTTCCAGC
>JAAYZO010000399.1 GCA_012514865.1 Lentisphaerota bacterium
ATCTCCAGGCCGCAAGGGGCATAGAGGTGCAGCACCGTACCCTCCTCCGCCTCCCGTCGGCAGCCGCTGATCGCCACCACCGCCACCGCCAGGACCGCCGCCCCCAGTGTCGCACGCCATGTCTGCATCGAGCACCTCCCGCGTCATCGTCGATCACGCCGTCACGGTCTTGCCGCGTGCCGGGCGCAACCGCCCGCCGGCCGGCGCCACACACCCGCGTCGCCACCACCACACACCGGCCTTCAGAAGCCCGCCTGACGGCGCTGCTCCGCCGTCGGCGCGCCGCCAGCCGGCGGCGCCGTCAGGGCCACGCCCGCCGGCATCAGCGGCTGCAGCTCCCGCTGCAGCACGCGGTGCACATCCAGGGGGTCCATCGGGCCCTCGAGAAGGACCTTGCCCCCATCGTCACCCAGATCGAAACGCGTCGAGCCCTGCACCAGCACCGCCGCACAGCGCAGCCCGTGCGCCTCGAGGCGGCCGCGGCCCTCGACGCTGTGCATGTCGAGGATCTGCACCCGCACCAGGTCCGGGAACTCCCGGGCCGCCTGCACCAGATACAGCCCAAGGACGTCCTGACAGCCATTCCGGATCGGCAGGAACGCCTCGACCGCCACCGGCGCCGTCGCCGCGCCAAGCGACGTCCCCACATACGGCGCCAGCGCCGGAGACGCCGCCGGGGCGGCCGCCTGACGGCCACAGCCAAAGACCAGGCCGGCCATCAGCAAGGCAGCCCCGCAGCACCCCAGCCGCCACATGGATCGATGACGCATCGCGATCACTGCCTCGCGCCCTCCTAAGGACCGCCGCCGATGACACCAGCCGCCAAACCGACCACTGAACCATCAGTGTAGACCCGTGCCCGGACGCCGGCCAGGCGCGCCGGAGCCACCGGATGCCTGAATTCATGAAATCTTCACCCGCGGCCGAGGCAGACGCATGCCAGAACCCCCGCGCCCGAGCTGCGGACACATTGCGCGCCGACATCGCCATCGCCCGCGAGACCTGCGCCGCCTCGCCGACCGCGTCGCCGGCTTCCAGGTCAGCGCCCCCTTCAGACGGGTCGAACTCGCCTTCGAGGTCCTGGGCTGAAATGCCCGGTGCCGAGCCGGGCGAACGGGTTCGTCATGACGCTTTTAGGCGTGTACCCTCCGGAAAGTGGGGTCGTCTCTCGCCAAGCCGCCAAGATCGCCAAGACGGCGGGAATGGAAAGAAGGGACTGCCCCGACGGAGCGGCTGCCGCCCGCCGATCGGACGCGCCGCACGTCGTCCACCCAGTCCACTACGGCCACATCCGTCTGCGCGTGCCGCCGTTCTTGCCCTGTCCCATCCGGCGGCCCCCTCTGCGTCGCCAGAGCGTCTGCACCGGCGGCTGTTAACCACTTGGTCGCTGGTTCGAGCCCGGAGTGCGGAGCCATTCCCACCAAGCCCCGCAATCGCGGGGCTTTTCAGTTAGCGGACCGCCAGACGCTTCCGGCCTCGCCGCAAATCCCGCACAGCCAAAGGGCTTTGCGACACCACCACCCGCCCGACAGAGAGCCGGCGACGCTCTCTCCGCCGCCTCCGGACCCGCCGCCGGGACCGTCCAAACCGGCCCCGGGACCGTTAACCTCTCCGGTCCTCTCGGTCCGGTGAAGCCATTCGGTTAACAGACGACGGCAGAACGAATGAATGGTGGGGGGGGGCCCGACGCCCTGTGGACCCCCTTTCCGGACCCAGCGGTTAACAGCCGGCGATGAATGGACCCCACCCCCGATCATCCGTCGCCGGGAAAGCCCGCGCCCCAACCGCACCGGACGCGCCCTCCGGCTTCCAGTCGCAGGGCACTGCGCCATGGCAGGACGTTCACCACCAACGGCAGTCGGAGCCCTGCCGGAGCAGCCCCGTGTGCGTGTCTTGCCATCACTGCCGGAGGAGTGCCGGCGGCCGGCGCCCTCAAGGCCTGCGGAACGCGGCGCAGGGGCCTCTCGTCATAGTCGCGAGTCATTCCGGAAGGCGCTGCAGGAGCTGCGCCGCTTTGGCGGCGAACTCCGTACCGGGGTACCGGCGCACGACCTCCTCAAGGGGTGATCGGGCCTTTGCGTAGTCCTGCGTACTGAGGTGAATCCAGCCGATGAGGAACATGGCCTTGGGGACCTCCTCGACGCCCGGCGCCTGTTCGGTCAGCGCCTGCAGTGTGGCCAGCGCCCGCTCCTTCTGGTTCATGCGGATGCAGCACAGCGCCTCCGTAAGCAGGCTCTTGGGGACCATCGGGCTCCGGGGGCACTCCCGGCGGAACTCCCCGAGCTGCGTCACGGCCATCTCGTCCACCCCGCGGCGGTACCAGTAGAGGGCCGTGTAGAACAGGGCAAGCTCGCGGTTCGGGTGCTCAGCGGGGAACTCCCGGAGCACCGCGGCTGTGACCTTGGCGTGGTCGTCGCCAAGGTCGCCCGCGTAGGCATCGGCAGCAATCTGGATGACGCTGAAGCCGGACTGGGGCGAGAGCGTGAACTCACGCAGCAGCTCCCGGCACTGGCCCTGGGCTTCGACGTATTTCCCCTCGGCGATCAGATCCCGTACAGCCTGGCACCGGGGCCGCAACAGCAGCGCGTCAAGGGCCGCCTGGCGCTGCGCCGCCCCTGAACTCGCCGGGTCAGCCGGGGATGGAAGCGCGATCCCCAGGTCTGGGTGACCATCAGGCGTGCAGGCAACCACGACCGCCTCGAGCGTCCCGACTCCCGCGGCGGGGTTCTCCGGGACCGCGACAGCCGCTGCCGCCGCCGGCCGCGGCGCGCTGGCGACGGCCAGCGGCTCAGGGCTGCCGGCGGCCTGGTCTTCTGCGGTTCGATCCGGCACGGGGACCGGGTCGGGCTGCCGCCCGGCAGCGCCCCCGTCGCCGCGGGAAGGCGTTGCGCTGATCGCCACCGCTCCTCCTGCGCCCTCGGGCATTCGCCGATCCAGCGTGATAGGTGAGCGTGGCAGTGCTGCCGCGGCAGCAGCCGGCGCCTGAGTCGGGCCGGCCCTGCGACCGAAGCGGATGGGGTCAGGCACCGCCTCCAGACGTGAGCCGATGCCGGTAAGCCGAATGCCTCCGGCAGCCACCGCGGCGGCAGGCCCGCCGCCCGGTCCCCCGGCTCCGGCGGCCTGCGCGCGGTCGGATGCTCCCTCGTGACGTGCCGGCGTGTAGGTCACCTCGACGGGGCTCACCGGCAGATCCGGGTGCCCTGCCGTTCGCGCCGCGCCCGTGCCCGCCATGGCCTCGCGCCACGCCTTCAGCCCCGCGTCCGCCAGGGCCACCACCCGGTCGCCGGGGTAGAGGGCGCAGGCATCCTGGATGATCTCTCGGGCCTGGGTAAGGCCGCCGTCCCGCGCCCGAACGCACCCCAGCGCCCGCGCCATAGCCCGCTCGGCAAGGACGGGGGAGTCGGACTCCGCGGCCAGCCGCAGGAAGAACGGGAGGCTCTCGGCAATGAGGTCCGGCTGGGCGGCCAGCCGACGGTCGACCGCCTTCAGGACCGCCAGGCGCACGGCCTCGGTCTCCGTGCGGTCGAAGGCGAGGTCCTGAATCTCGTCAAGCGTTCCCTCGTCGAGCACCGCCTGGACCGACGGGTAGTGAACCCCGGCCTCCCACGTACTGCTTCCCTTCGCCAGGCGAACGACGGCCCGATGCGCCTTCAGGTCGTCCATCATGGGATCGCCTTGCGGCACGGGCTGGGCGTAGACGCGGCACTCGGGGTGGTAGACCGCCATCTCGATGTGCCGAGGCGCCCCCGGCAGTACCGGAGTCTGCCACACCCCCGCGTCCGTGGTGATGACACTGCACTGCTTCTGGACGCGCAGGCCCGGCAGCACATCGACGGTGAGGGCCAGGCGCACCACCGCGTCCGCGACGGGCTGCCCGCTGCGCGTCATGACCGTCCCTCCAAACGTCACGCCGGGCATGAGCGGAATCGTCATCGTGTCCTGCCGTGTGACACCGATCTGTCCGATCTCGACGGGGACGTAGAGCCCCTCCTCATGTTCCACGCGCAGCATGTGCAGCCCGGTATCGTTTCCGATGGGGGCCACGCGGGCGAGGCCCTGGGCGTCCGTATCGGCGGCCCGCGCGACGTTGAGGCGCTCGGCGTCGATGACCACGGTGGCCCTGGGGACCGGCCTGCCCGCGTCGTCAACGACCCTGACGGTCACCGCACCCGGCGCAGTCACGGCCGGCAGCGGTGCCGCATCCTCAGCGGCCAGAAAGACAATCGACTCGACCTGGAGCGTCGCCGGCGCGTCCACGTAGCGGTCAACGATAAGCGCCACGGCCAGGCCGCGAACAGGCCCTGCCAGGTCCAGACGGCGCAGGTCTTTGCGCACCTCGTGCAGTTCGCCGTCCGGCGTCACGTCGCTGTGGGCGATCAGCGTCCTCATCCGGCGTCCCCGCGCGGTGCACTCGGTAACCGCCATGAGGTATTCCTCACTGCCGGGATTCGTGTTCACGGCCCGGTATCGGACCGCTATGACCGGGTAATGCTGCCAGTCGACAGGCAGGTCGAGATCGTGGTACCAGACGTGCCGCCTGTCGGCGGCGTGAACGGCGAAGCCGGTTCGGGCGCGGCCCTGGTCCAGGGCTGCGATCATCGTTCCGAAGTCCTCGATGATCCAATGAGGCTTCGGCTGCCAGGCGATGCAGCCGCTCAGCGCGATGCCCTTCTCCGGGGGGAGTTCCCATGGACTGATCTCGTCACCGGCCGGCTCCCGGCCCGGCGCCCACACACCGGCGACCATGGCCAGCAGTGCGGCGAACCGCCGCACCACAAGACTGATCTGCGCTGACCGAGTCCCCATCCGAGTGCCCTCCCTCCTGCACACATCCGAACCGGGCTGCCCTCGCGACTCTCCCGCGGCCGGGCTTTCGACGCCCCCGCCCCGCCGCAACGGTCCGCAACACACGGCCCATCTGAAAGTACCGTCAATAGCCTGGACAGTCAAGAGGCGAACGCCACGGGCGGCTCCAAGGTCTGATTCGGGCACTCCTTCAGCGCCCGCGGGGCGCTTGGCGGCCACGATCATGTCACCATGGAAATCGCGGTCGATTTCCGCAGGAGGATGCAGCGGCGGCCTTTCCACGGTTCCGGCCGTCGGCCTGCTCCCGGGACTGGGGCCCGCGGGGATCCCGAGACAGGCCTGGCGACCGTCCGGCCACAGGCCGCCGGGAGGCCCTGGGCATGTGACGCGGGCAGTTGCCGGCGCGCGGGCGCGACTCTATGGTACCGGACACGGGCCTGCGGATGCGGTGCCCGCGTCGGCACCTGGAAATCGGCCCAAGGCACTGAACCGGGATGACCGGCCCGCCGTGACCGGGGGCAGTCCGCCCGGCGCCGGCGTGGCGGTGCGTGCTGCCGCGCCGGCGCCCGTACGCCGGAGGAGATCCCGTATGGCGTTCCATACTCAGGTCGCGGTCCCGCACCTGCTGGCCATAGCCATCACCGGCGCGGTGCTCTGCGCCGCCGGGCCGGCACTGGCCGCGGAGGCGAAGCCGAACATCCTCTTCGTCATGATCGACACGCTGCGGGCCGATCACGTCGGCTGCTACGGTTACCCCAGGCCGACAACGCCGAACCTCGACCGGCTCGCCGCCGTCGGGGTGCGGTTCGAGCAGATGGTCGCGGCATCAAGCTGGACGACGCCGAGTGTCATGAGCATGTTCACCTCCCTGCCGCCCGGCCTGCACGGGGTCACCGGTCCCGGCCGGGCTCTGCTCGACAACACGACCACGCTGGCCGCCGAACTCGGCAGGGCCGGGTACCAGACCATCGGATTCACCTCCAATCCCTGCACCCACTCGAGGTTCGGCTACGGACGCGGTTTCGACCTCTACGATGACTTCACGGTCATGCTCTCGAGCGACCTCAACCTGTTTGAAGAGTTCGATCACGAAAAGGGCATCCTGAACACCGCAACCAGCCCCGCGGTCAACCGCCTGGCACTCGACTGGCTCGAGCAGAAGCGTGACCCGGACCGGCCGTTCCTTCTCTACCTTCTCTACTTCGATCCCCATGCGGACTATGCCCCGCCTTCGCCCTATGACCGCATGTTCGATCCCGACTACGAAGGGACTGAGGATGGACGCGGCATGGCCGAGCGGTCCGCCGGCGGCAGGCCGCCGCCTCTCGAGCGGGACCGTGACCACGTCCGCGCTCTCTATGACGGGGACATTCGTTTCACCGACGACCACCTGGGCGTGGTCCTGGAGAAGATGGCGACACTCGGCCTCATCGAGAACACACTCATCGTCGTGGTCTCGGACCACGGCGAGGAGTTCTGGGAGCACGGCGGAACTCTCCACGGACATACGCTCTACGAGGAGCTGGTCCGCGTGGTGTGCGTCCTGAGCTGGCCGGGCAGGCTCAGGCCCGGCACAGTGTTCCCGCAGCAGGTCAGCCACATCGACCTCATGCCGTCGATCCTCGATGCCGCCGGACTGCCCATCCCGAAGCAGTGCCGCGGGGAGTCATTCATGCCCTGCCTCGCCTCGCCGGAGAAGGTCTTTCCGCGTCAGGACTGCTTCATGGAGACCGAGACCCGCAATGTGCATCTCGCGGCGATCCGGTCTGCCGGTGCCAAAGTGGTCATGGACCTGAAGACCGGACAGACGCGGGGCTACCTCCTGCGTGAGGACCCGGGGGAGACCGCCGGAGCGGACTGCGCCGCGGCAGCATGGTGCCGCAAGCCGGCGGCGCGGCTCGACAGATGGTGGCAGGGGCTCCTCCGCGAGAAGGCAGCCCAGCCCGGGCCCGGCCTGGTCCCCGCCGAGATCGACCCGCGCCTGAAGAAGCAGCTCAAGGCGCTGGGATACCTGCACTGAGGGAGGCCGGGGCCTGCCCCCCGCGCTTCGCGCTTTGCAGCCCCTCCTTCAGAGGGTCGCTCGGGGTCTCGCTCTGCATCCCCGGCCGGGGCGACTCGTCTCCCCGGGCCCCTCGTTCCTGGCGCGAAGGCCGCGGCACGCCACCGCCCCATTCGCAGCGCAGTCGCACACTGACGGTGCCGCGGTCTTCGCGCCGCAGGAATGGGAGGTCTGGAGGGCCCACGGTCCTCCAGCGGGGCATGGGGTGGAACCCCATAGGCACCGCTACTTCACGAGCTTCAGGACCGCGTACTCCCCGCAGAGGTGGAAGTCCGTCTTCGAGAGGCGCGGGACCATGCTCAGCTCGGTCCAGGGGAGGGTGACGCCGCAGTTGTACCGGGCCACCAGGATGCGGCACCGGGGAGGCGCTGCCCCCGCCTCGGCGCCGGGCAGCAGCTCTGCGAAGGGGATGGCCATCTCTGCCGTCCACGAGGCGTCCCGGTCCTGCCGCCGGTTCAGCGTTCCCTGACAGCGCGCGGCGACCCGCAGGCCGCAGTCGCGAACTGCGCAGTCCGCCATGCTGCGTACGCGCGTCGGCTCGGCGTGCCAGAAGCTCGTCTTGCGGCCGTGCGGGGTGGCGTAGAGTTCCCAGTACCCGGACTGCCCGTCGGGCCAGAGGAATACCTCGAGGACATCCCCCATCCGGTAGTGGTGCATCTGGTCGGCATCCCCGGCAGCCACGATGTCAGAGTCCTCAAACACCACCGCGATGTAGAGGCATGTCTCGTCCCAGGCAAGGCGCACGTCACCCCGCTCGCGCACCCCCGTCTGGCGAGTGACGGGAGCCTGCGCAACAGCGAGACGCACGCCGCCGGCAAGCCCGAGAATCTCGTCGTCGAGGAGGCTGTCCGCCTCTGCGGAAATGCCGGGCGGTCCGTACACCGGCTCGCCGGCGGCAGCGTCGTCCTGCACGAGGCGGTCGCTGCCCAGGGTCAGGGGATGCGCCGGCGCGTTCGCCCACACGGGGTCATCGAGCACGCCGTCGATGCTGACCGCCGACTTCGCATACCTGGCCTCGATGGTGGCCGGCGCCGGAGCCGGCGGCATGGGCAGCTCGGCGGCCGGGAGAGCCCGGAACGCCAGGATCGCGCCGAACGCGATCCGGCCAAGATCTGCCTTGACGCCCATGGTGCTCTCCTGTATCCTGCTGGAATCGGCGGCGGCCTGGTGCATAGTCTACCGTGAGAGACCCCGCGGGGCCAGGAGCCGGACCGCATGCCGCGCGCAGCGCGCGGGCTGTGCCGGGCACAGGAGCCTGGCGGGGCGTGGAGGATGAGCGGCGATCCCGAGGGCGCGAGTGCCGGTACCGGCCGGCGCGCGGCTCGGGCGCAGCGGGAGCCCGGGAGCATGCACAGGCGCGGAAGAACCATCTTGGTCGCGGGAGTCGTGGCGCTGGCCGGCGCCATAGCAGCCGCGGTCTGGCTGAGCCGCGGCTGGCGTCTGCCAGCCGGCCGGGACGGCGCGTTGGCTTCACCCGCCCCCTGGACACCCGCAGACGAACGGAAGCCCCTGCCGCGCGAGTTCATCTGGACCGGCTCCCTGATCGCGCCCCTGGCCGAGGGACGGCAGTGCCGCGTGAGGCTGAGCGGCCAGACCCGGACCGTGACCGTGGTCTGCGGCCGGGACGACGTCAGCGTCTCGGAGACGACCGGCCCGTCGGAGGTGCGGGAACTCGCCCGCTCCGCCTGGCCCCGTGCGCTGGGTCCAGGAGACTGCTTCCAGGTGGTCAAGAGCGCCGACGCGGTCAGCGTCTTCCTGAACTCGCAGGGTGTCCTCGTGGCCCCCTGTGCCATCGAGACCTGGAGCAGCGGCGTCTGCGATCTGGCGGGCGCCTGCACGCCCTTCGTGACCTTCCGCTTCCAGAAGACCGAACCGCCCTTCCTCAGTGACGACTTCATGCATGGCGAAGGCGAACTGGGCGAGTGGCGGTCCGAGCAGGGCACGTGGCGCGTCCACGCCCTGCAGAACCCGATCCGCAGCGCCAACCCGTTCTCCTTCTGGGGCAAGGGCGACCCGGCTGTGGCGGTGACGGGACAGTGGTTCTGGCGGAACTACGAGCTGACGGCCGCGGTCCAGCCTCTTCCAGGCGGCGCCTTCGGGCTCCTGCTGTGCCGGGCGGACGCGGCGAATGGCTACCACCTGCGCTGGCTTCCCGCCAGCGGGACCGTGGCTGCACGGCTCCAGGTGGTGAAGCTGCTCACCGGGGTCGAGTCAGTGCTGGCCGAAGCCGAGGTGCCCTTCCTGCCGTCGCGGTGGCTGCAGTTGCGGGTCGCACAGCTCGATGGGCAGATCACGGCGTCGGTCGATGGGCACGCGGTCCTGCGGGCTCAGGACCCGGCGCCCTTCCTCGGAGGCCAGGTCGGTTTGTGGACCGAGGGCGGCCGCGGGGCGGTCTTCGACGACGTGTCGGTCGCGCCGGTCTCCTCGGCCGAGTTCGACGCCGATACCGGCCTCGCGTCGCTGGTGATCACTGCCTCCGGCGCTGGCCAGAGCACTCCGGTCGAGGCTGCCCCCGACGGAGTGCGCCTGCCTCCCGGCGGAGCCGAGTTCCCAGTACCCGGCCTCGTCAGGGACAATGTCGCCGTCGAGGCACGCCTGCAGGGGCTCGATGCGGCAGGAGCAACGGTCGAACTGCAAGCCCGTCAGAGCGGCAACGGCGACTGCGTCGGCTTCCGCGTCATCGGGGCCGGCGCCGAGGTCGCGGCACAGCTCTTCCTCAGGCAGGGGAGCCAGGAACGGCGCCTTGCCGAGGCGCCCACAGGCCCGGTCGGCAGCCAGACTACCGTCAGCCTGCACGTGCAGGAGGACGAATGCTGGGGCTGCGTCGATGGTCGCCTGGTCTGCCTGGGCTCCGGGGTCCGCGGGCTGGGCCGAGGCCGTTGCGAAGCGACGCTTCGGCCTGGCGCCCAGGCCATGCTGCTCGAGCATCTGTCGGTTCGCCCGCAGCAGCCGTTGCCTGCAGTCCTGGACCGCGTCGAGACGTTCACCCATGAGGAGAGCATGCAGACCTGGAACAGCCCGGCCTTTGAGTGGACGCCGGAAGAAGACGCCGGCGGGCAGGTGTTCTGGCACAGCCTGGACCTCTGGCAGGACTTCTCGGCCGAGCTGAATCTGGCCAAGCTGGGCGATGTGCCTGTCGGCACCGGCTTCGGCCTGGTGTGCCGTGGCGGCGGGGAAGGCGAAGCTGCAGCGCAACGCGTCTCCCTGCGGTTGGCGGGCGGCGGGGCGGATCGTGAGATGGAGTTGGTTCTCTCGCCTGAGAGAGCGCTGCGGCAGGCTCTCCCCGCGGCCATGACCACGGTGGCCATCGAAAAACGGCGCGGCCGTCTGCTGGTCCGCGTCGATGGGGCCGTGGTCTGGAACGAGCCCCTGCCGCAGGCCCTGGCCGGCCTCTGCCAGGTCGGCCGCTCCGGCGAAGGCTCCCCCGAGACCTGGGCGCGGGCCATCCAGCTCCGGGCCGAAGGCGTCGAGTCGTGCTCGTTCCAGGAGGCCCCGACCGACTGGCTGCCCGTGGCCGGCGTATGGGAGATCACGAACCGCTGGCAGTGCGACCCGCGCTGGTCGTTCTACTCGGGGACGAAGCTGCATGGCCTGGCCTGCAACTGGAGCAAGCGCCGGCACGGCCGGAATGTCACCCTCGAGTTCTTCGCCGGCCCCAGGATGGACCGCGACCGCGGCACGACCTATAACTACGCGGCGGACTTCAATGCAGTGCTCGCCACCGACGGCAGCGACATCGTCAGCGGCTACAGCTTCCTCTTCGGCGGCTATGACGACAAGGGGTCCTACATCCTGCGCGGCACGACGGTGCTGGCCGAGAACCCGCAGGTGCTGATCCCCCGCGAGGCGGCGACCCACAGGCGCTGGTTCCACGTCAAGATCCGCAAGCACGGCGACACGCTGGCATTCCGGGTCGATGGCAGGGAAGTGGCCATCGTCAAGGACCCGGAACCCCTGACCGGTGACCGGTTCGGCCTCTGGACCTGGAACAACGGGGTCATGTTCGCCCAGGTCCGCATCTCGACCGACGGCGATCTCGCGGCGGCCCCGGCCCCAGCCACCATCGAAGTCCCCAAGACCCCCTACGACACGGATGGCATGTGATGCCGAACCCCAGCCAGGATGGACGACTGAGGGCTCCGCCCCTCGCGCTTCGCGCTCTGCAGCCCCTCCTCTGGCGGGTCGCTCGGGGCCTCGCTCTGCATCCCCCCCCGGGGGTGCCTGACAGGCACGTCTCCATTGTCTCCCCGGACTCCTCATTGCTGGCGCGAAGACCGCGGCAAGCCGACGCCATCCCGGCCAGGCACGAGCGCACTGACAATGCCGCGGTCTTCGCGCCGGCGGAATGGGAGGTCTGGAGGGCCGATGGTCCTCCAGCGGGGTGCGGGGCAGGCCCCGGTCCCTGCCGTGTCTGCGTGACGGCTGGGATGCTGTGCCTGTGCCTCGCAGGCCTCGCGGTGCTACTGGCTGGGTGCGGCCGCCAGGCCGAGGTGGTGGTCGAGACAACGCCGCCGGGGGCTGCCGTCTGGGTGGACTCCGAACTGCGCGGACCTGCCCCGCAACGGGTCGTGGTTCCGGCCCGGGGCCAGGTGCATCTGCGGGTCTCGCAGCCTGGCTGTCGGGACTGGGAGACAGTCATCACTGCCAGGAAGGCCCCCAGGTCTGGGCGCCTGCAGGTCGTGCTCGAACGGGAGACCTCCTGTGCTGTCGAGTGCCGATCCGAGCCATCCGGGGCCGAGGTCCACGTCGATGGCGAACTCCGCGGCAGGACGCCACTGCGGATCGATGGGCTCTCGCCGGGCCCGGCGACGCTGGTCTTCCGCCTCAAGGGCAGGCAGCAGGTCGAGCGGGCCGTAATTCTTGGTGGGGGCGGTGCGGAACTGCAGGTCGACGTCGCCCTGCCGAGCCTGGCCGAGGCCTACTATCTCCAGTGCCTCGAGGAGGAACCCCAGAAGATGCCGGCCTATGCCGACCTCGCCCACCACTACGTCACCGAGAAGCGCTTCGACGATGCCGCGGCCGTGTTCGCCAGGGGCATCCGCGTGGTCCTGACCGTCCCCGGCATCGACGCGAGCCGGCTCTGGTCCGAGGTCCAGCGGGTTACCACCGTGCAGTATCAGTATGGGAGTGAGGTGGGTGTGAAGGCGGCCCGCGAGGCCGTCCGGGACATGATCGAGGGGCTGTTGCGGGAGCACCCCAAGGGCAGCGGCCCGTTGTATGCAAAGTACGCCGAGGTCCTCGATGTACTTGGCGAACGCCAGAAGGCCGAGGAGGCGTTCTCCGCGGGCCGGCGCCTGTACCCCGACGACCGGGAGCTGGCTGCGGTCGCCAGCATGAGGGGGTTCGCGGGGAGGTGACGTCTACCCCCGTCAGGTTGGTCAGAGCATGTCCAACCCTCGGTCCCGTTTCCGCCGTCAGACGGGGTATGTGTGACGCTTACATGACAGTCACAGGCCCCCGTTCTCCTCGCTGACATACCCCGAGCAGCGCACTGACACAGGTTGCCGGTACCCCTCCCCAAGGACCACGCCCCGGACATCGGCCTGCCAGAATCCCTGGAGGCC
>JAAYZO010000400.1 GCA_012514865.1 Lentisphaerota bacterium
CTGTACCGGTTGAGGCATGACTTGCTTCCGTCCGGGCGTTCGCGTATGGTTACAGGTAAGGAGGCCGTGCGATGGACATGAGCTTCAGCGACTGGTTCTGGTTCCTGCTCTGCCTGGCCATCGTCAACTCACCGATCCTCCTGGCACTCCTCTTCCTGCCCTGGCGTTCCCGCGTCTACTTCTCCGCTGCCATCTGAGTTGCTGCCGCCTGCTCCTGTCTCCCGGACCGCCCGAGCGTCAGGTCATACACCGCCTCGGCCAGCGTCCTGACCTCGCCCCACACTCAAGCCCGCTCAGGGCGCATCTCTGCGTACGTTCTTGCTCCGTAGTTTCGGAGGAGCAGCAGGTAGTCAGGGCGGCGCTACGGATCATCTCGGTGCGCCGCTCCCGTAGAGAGGAGATTCAGTTGTATGAAGGCTAGAGAGTTGGACGATCGGTTTGACGCCGGAGAGGATATCACTGGTGAGCTGGATCTCTCACAGGCCCGGCGGGTTAACCAGGAGCAGAAGCGAGTGAACGTGGACTTCCCCATCTGGATGGTCCATTCCCTCGATAGGGAAGCGAAGCGACTGGGGGTCCCACGGCAGTCGCTCATCAAGGTCTGGGTTGCCGAGCGGTTGGAGCACGTCACCTCGTGACCCTCTCACTCGAGCAAGAGGCTTCTGCGGACCCCGCAAGGCGTGGGTCCGCAGGGCCTCAGCGTTCGGTACAGGACTCGATGAGAAGGTCGATACCCGGGTTGCCACCCGGGCGGAGTTCTGAGGTGCCGGCAAGCGGGGAGCCCCGGCGTAGGGGGCTTCCGCCGCGATCCTCGATCGGCCCTGGCTGGGCGGGCCGGGCTGTGGAACTGCCGGCGGCGGGGCGTGTCTGGCTGGGTTGTGCCGCGATGCATTCGTGCGGCGTACGGGGAAGACGACATCATGACAGACGTGACGCGAGCGCTGAGCCGATCTCTCCTGGTGACGATCCTGACGGCGGTGACGGCCGCGGCCGCTGTGGGCGCTGAGGGCCTCGTGCAGCAGGGCGACCGCCATGCGGCGGCCTTCGAGAATGCCAAGGCCCTGGAGTGCTATCGGAAGGCCTACGCGGCGGCGCCCGACGACGCCGACCTGCTGACCAAGCTGACCTGGGCCTACAACAACGTCGGCGAGGACCTCGCCAGCAAGGCCTCAGAGGCGTACTTCGAGGAGGCGGTGCGCCATGCCGAGGCCCTGGAACGCCTGGCGCCGACGCGGGCCTCCACGTACGTCCTCCTGGCCATCACCCGTGGCAACCTCGCCCTGCACCGCGGCGGCCGCCAGAAGGTCGTCCTGTCGCGCACCCTCGAGCACGACGCCCGGCGCGCCATCGAGTTGGACCCAGCCTGCTCGCCGGCCTACGCCACCCTGGGCATCTACTACCGCGAGGTCGCCGGTCTGAACTGGTTCCTGCGCAAGGTCGCCGAGGAACTCCTCGGGGGTCTTCCCGGCGGCACGCTGGAGGACTCCGAGAGGATGCTTCGCAAGGCCATCGAGGCCGACCCGGGGAATGTCTACGCGCACTACCAGATGGCCCTGACCCTGGAGGCGATGGAGCATCCCGCGGAGGCCCGGGAGTTCTATGGGAAGGTCCTGTCGCTGCCCGTGGTCGACCACCAGGACCCCCTCTTCCGCAAGTGGTCGTCGCAGCGTCTGGCCAAGCTGGGCGCCTGAGCCGTCGGCCTCAGGGAGCCGCCCCCCCGATCCGGCAGGAATCCTCTCCGGTAGATCCTATGAATCCCTTACTGCAGCAGCGCGCCGCGATTCTCCGTTTGCATACGCACCCCCGCGACGGCTCGCCGTTCTGGCGTGAGCGCCTGGCGCGGTGTGGCCTGAGTGTCGAGGCACTCATCGACGACCCGCTGGCGATGCCGCCGATGCAGGCCGACGAGTGGCGTGGTCGGCCGCTCGAGGACCTCATTCCCGCGGCGGTCCTGGCGGAGGGGCCCTACCTGATCACAGGCGAGACCTCGGGCTTTTCGGGCAAGCCGGTGGTGACGGCCTTTCTGGAGGACGAATTCCGTGCCGGCTTTGTGACGCCGTTTGTCGAACAGGCGCGCCGGGCGGGCTTTCCGCTGCGGGCGCACTGGCTCTGGGCGGGCCCCTCCGGCCCGCATGTCATTGGCAAGGCCGTGCGGGCGATCCTGCGCGAGGTCGGCGGCCTGGACCCCTTCGCGGTGGACTTCGATCCGCGCTGGTTCCGGCGTCTGCCGCGCGGCTCGCTCTCGGCCCGGCGCTATATGGAGCACATCCTCGAGCAGATGCTGGACGTGCTGAACGAGCAGCGCGTCGAGGTGCTCTTCACGACGCCGCCGGTGCTGGCGGCTCTCACGGAGCGTCTCGAGCCGGCCCGGCGCGAGGCCATCCGTGGCGTGCACTACGGCGGCATGGCCATGAGCGTCGACGAGTACCGCCGCCACCGCGAGGCCTTCCCCAAGGCGATGCACATGTCCGGCTACGGCAACAGCCTCTTCGGGATGTTCCCCGAGACCGGCTTCAGCGATGCCGGCCTGGCCTACGACACCCCGCCCGGGCGGCTCGTCGTCGAGGTCGTGCGCCGCGAGGGCGAGCGCCTGCGGCCCTGCGCGGTCGGCGAGACCGGGCAAATCATGGTGTCGCGCTACGACCGCAGCATGCTGGTGATGAACATGGTCCTCGAGGACCTGGCCACGCGCACCCCCGAGGGCATCCTTCATCCCCACCGCGAGCACCGCCACCTGGAGGGCAAGCTGCTGTACTAGCACGAGTGCTTCGCGCATGGCCCGCGTTGGCATTGCCCCGGCGCAAGCCCGGCATCAGCGGCGTGAGGTACGAGCGTCCGCCTGCATGCCGATGTTCGCATTCATTTCTTCACCACGAAGGACACGAAGAGCACGAAGGGGCTAGAGTACAAAACGCTTGATCCCGGTCTTGAGCTTCGTGACGTTGCTCATAGGTGGATTCCTGCAACCCCGGACCCTGCTCGCGATGAACCTCGATCGCACAGCCAATCACCCGGTTCGACAGTTCGTCAAACTCCATCCTTCGTGTCCCTTCGTGCTCCTCGTGGTGAAATCGACCTTCCTCTTCCCTCCGCGAACGACTGTATTAAGGGTATAGGCGCCATCGCGCCGGCGGCGCGGCGGGGCTATTCTGGCATCGTGTTTGAGAGCATCGGGCGGCGGCGCGCGACTCTCGTGAACGGCATTATGGTCAGGATCGGCATCCGGATCCCGATCGAGATCCGGACCGACATCGGGGATCCGGGCCGGGTCTGGTACTCGGAATCGGTATCATGGACCGTCCGTCGACGGTTGAGACGTTTGAGGAGGCCCTGTGGCCGATCGCATCATCAAGCCTGAACTCCTGGCGCCGGCCGGTCGCGAGGATGTCTTTCATGCCGTCCTGGCGGCGGGCGCCGACGCGGTGTACCTCGCCGGCAAGGCGTTCAACATGCGGCGTCACCGTCGCGACTACAACTTCACGGCGAGCGACCTGGAGCGCCTGGTTCCGGTGGCGCAGGGCGCCGGCCGGCGGGTCTATGTCACGGTCAACACCCTGGTGGGGGAGACCGAGCTGCCGGCGCTCCTGGAGTACCTGCGCTGGTTGGACGACCTCGGCGTCGACGCGCTGATCGTGCAGGACCTGGCGGTCCTAGAGCTCTGTCGCGAGGCCGGCCTGCGGCTGCCCCTGCATGCCAGCACGATGATGAATGTCGGCAGCGCGGCGCAGGCGCGGTGGCTGCGCGAGCACGGCGTCACCCGGGTGGTGACCTCGCGCGACGTGACGCTTGAGCAGATCCGCCGTCTGCGCGAGGTCTCCGGCCTGGAGGTGGAGGCCTTCGTGCATGGCGATCTCTGCGCCGTGCAGTCGGGCCAGTGCCTGCTCAGCGGCATTGTCTTTGGCAAGAGCAGCAACCGCGGGCAGTGTTTGAAGCCGTGCCGGTGGGCCTTCGACCTGGTCTCGCTCGAGAGCGGCGCGGTGCTGGCGGAGGGTGCGCACCTCCTGGCGGCGAAGGATCTCTGTCTGGCCCAGCACCTCCCGGCGCTCCTGGCGGCCGGGATTGACTCGCTCAAGATCGAGGGCCGCATGCGCTCGGCCGAGACCCTCGCGCCGCTGGTGGCCCTCTACCGCGCCTGGCTGGACCAGCTCGTCGCCGAGCCCCTCGCCGCGCCGCGTCAGAGCCAGCCGACGGCGGCGCTGCAGCGCCGTCGTGTGCGCGACCTGACGACCGGCTGGGCTCTGGGCACGCCCGGCCCGGACGCCTTCGACCGCAGCGGCCAGCATGAGCCGATCTTCCTATCGCGTGCCGGCGGCCTGCGCGACGTCGCGACCTCGGGCCCGCCGCCGTGGCCCGCGACGGCGGCGCGGCCGGCATCCGGCGTGCCCCAGACGCCGGTGCTCTCGGCGACGGTCGGCAGCCGCGCCGTGGCCGAGGCCGTCCTCGAGGCCGGCGTTGGGAGCCTGGTCCTGTGCTGGGAGGGCGACCTGACGGTGGAGTCGTCGTGGACTCTCGATGACCTCCGGGCGCTGTCGCGCACCTGCGGTGCCGGCGGGGTACGCCTGGCCATGACCACGCCGCGCTGCTGCACCGACCAGGAACTCGACGACCTCGACCGCGTCCTGGCGGCGGTGCCGGAGATCCCGACGTGGCGCCTGACCTCGCCGGCGCCGCTGGCGCGCCTGCGTCAGGCGGGCCGGGCGCTCTGGGCCGGCGCCGAGATGAACCTCCTTAACAGCGCCGCGGTGCGCCTCCTGGCGGGTGATGACGTCGAGCGTGTGACGCCGTCGCTGGAGGCCTCCCTGGCCGAGATCGCGAGTCTGGCGGCGGGCCTGGGCTCCGTCGCCCTCGACCTGGTCGCCTACGGCCCCCTGACCGCGATGGTCTTCGAGCACTGCCTCATCGCCATGGCCACGCAGGGCGTCGCCCGCGACCAGTTCTGCCAGATGCCCTGTGCGAGCGACCGCTTCGCCCTGCGCGACCGCCGCGGCCATGTCCGCCCCCTGCGCGTCGACCGCTACTGCCGCAGCCACCTGCTGCTGGAGAAGACCCTGTGCATCCTGCCGGCCCTGGAGCGATTCCTGTCGGTGCGGCCGGCCTCGCTGACCCTCGACCTGCGCCTGCTCGACCCCGCGGCGGCCGCGAGCGTGGTCCGCCACTTCCAGGCGGCCCTGGCCGACCCCGCGGCCGCGCCCGCCATCGCCGCGGCCATGGGCGCCGAGCAGCCCGCCGAGAGCTTCACCTACGGCGCCTACCTCACCGGCATCACCGGCGACGAGGCCATTTCGCGATTGGACCTGCTTCGGGAGGAGCTCCATGCCGACCCTTGCTGAGGAACTCATCGGTTTGAAGCAGCGGCACATGGTGCCCTGCCTGTACCACTTCTACCGGCAGCCGCCGGTGATCGTCCGCGGCGAGATGCAGTACCTCTTCGACGCCGAGGGTCGGCGCTACCTGGATGCCTATGCCGGGGTGACCGTCATGAATGCCGGCCACTGCAATCCGGCCATCATCGAGCCGGCCATCGCGCAGATTCGGCGCCTGCAGCACACCACGACCATCTACCTCGCCGAGCCGATCTACCGCCTGGCCGAGCGCCTGACTGCCCTCATCGGCGGCGGCATCGACCGCGTCTTCTTCGTCAACAGCGGCACCGAGGCCAACGAGGGGGCCCTCCTGCTCAGCCGGCTCTTCACCGGCCGCACCGGCTTCATCCATCTCAATGGCGCCCTGCACGGCCGCACCGCCCTGACCATGGGCCTGACCGGCCTGGCCATGTGGCGGACCGATCCGGCGCCGCCGCCGCGGCTCTTCCAGGCGCCCTGCCCGCACTGCGCCCATTGCGAACTCGGCCTGCGCTTCGGCTCCTGTGGCTACGCCTGCGTCGAGGCGGTCCGTGCCATCCTGCGCGAGCAGGGCGACATCGCGGCGCTGATCGCGGAGCCGATCCAGGGCAACGGCGGCATCGTCGTGCCGCCGGAGGGCTACTTCGAGCGCCTGCAGGCGGTCCTGCACGAGGCCGGCGCCCTGCTCATCGCCGACGAGGTCCAATGCGGCTTCGGCCGCACCGGCCGGCGCTTCGCCTTTCAGCACAGCGCGATCGAGCCCGACATCCTGACGCTGGCCAAGGCCCTCGGCAATGGCTTTCCGATCGGGGCTTTCTGCACCAGCGCCCGCATCGCGGCCTGCTACACCCGCCCGGGCGCCTCTACGACCGGCGGCAACCCGGTCAGTGCCGCCGCCGCGCTGGCGGTGCTGGACTACCACGACGAGCACCGGCTGGCCGAGCGCGCCGCCGACCTCGGCGCCTGGCTGCGCGAACGCCTCGAGGCGCTGACGGCCGGGCGGCCCTTCGTCGCCGAGGTCCGCGGTCGCGGCCTCATGATCGGCCTCGAGCTGGCCTTGGACGGCAGGCCGCTGCCGGCTCTCGCCGACTGGCTTCTCGAGGAGATGAAGAACCGCGGCTTCCTGATTGGCAAGACCGGCCGCGGCCGGGAGGTCCTGGCCTTCATGCCGCCGCTGGTGGTCGAGCGCGCCGACCTCGAGGGCCTCTGTGCGGCCCTGGGCGAGCTTCTCGACCGGGTGCCGCCGGATGGCGCCGTGCCGGGTGAGCCATGAACGACGCCAGAGCATCACGGTCGGTCCTGGTGACCGGCGCCACGGGCCTGGTCGGCTCGGCGGTGCTGTCGCGCCTGGCGGCGGAGCCGGATCTGGCGATCCACGTCCTGATCCGCCCCGGTCGCGACGCCAGCCCGCCGGAGCGCCTGGCGGCGCTGGGGCGTTACCTCGGCCGGCCCGACCTGGCGGACCGTGTGGTCGTCCACGCCGGCGATGTCGCCTTGCCGCGGCTGGGCCTCGGGGCGCAGGCGGCCGCCCGCCTGGCGGCCACGACGACGGACGTCATCCACGCCGCCGCCGCGGTGGCCCTCGACCCGGACGACCCGGC
>JAAYZO010000401.1 GCA_012514865.1 Lentisphaerota bacterium
ACCAGGAGGATCAGGCTGATGAGCACGCCCACGGCCACGGCGATCAGCCACCACATGTGCTGGCCCTTGTCGATGGCCCGCAACACGCCGCCGATGCCGATGACGGGCGCATAGAACACCATGCGCATGATCATAAAGGTCACCATCTGCACCTGGGTGACGTCGTTGGTCGAGCGGGTGATCAGCGAGGCGGTCGAGAACCTGTCGAACTCGATCGAGGAGAACGACTCGACCTTGCGGAAGACGTCGCGGCGGACGTCGCGCGCCACGCCGGCGGCCGTGCGGGAGGCGAGGTAGCCGACCGTCACCGTGCAGGCCCCGCCCAAGAGGGAGATCAGGAGCATCACCCCGCCGATGCGCAGGATATAGTTCCTCTGCAGGCGGGCCGTGTCGACGCCGAGGGCCTCGTACTCCGCGCGGACGGCGGCAATGGCCATCTGGCTCACCAGGCCGGAACCGAGGGAGGCCAGGCGCTCCTCGGCGGAGGCGCGCATCCCGGCCAGGCGCTCGGCCGGCATCTGGGCCAGCATGGAAAAGACGTTGACGCCGGCCGGCAGTCTGGATAGATCGACGCCAAAGGCCTGCGCCATGGCGGCGGCCTTGGCCGGGTCGGCCAGCACCTGCTCGAGGCCGGAGACCATCACCAGGGCGCGGGCCAGGGGCTGCTCGAGGGCGGCCAGGGCGGCCCGGTCGGCCTGCGCGAGGATATAGACCGGCTCGTTGGCCAGGGCGGGGTACTCGCCGGTGTAGGGCGCGGCCTCGGCCGAGCCGGGCGCGGCCAGGCGGTAGTGGCTCATCACCAGGGTATGGTCGTCGGCGCTCAGGAAGAGGGCCAGCCGGTCCATCTGGCTGGCGCGGATGGCCAGCGGGACGGCGTCCTCCACGCCCGACTGCTGGATGCCGTTGTTGACGATGCGCGAGAGGTAATCGGGCAGCGCCAGGTCGGCGTTGGCCTGCACAAAGAGCAGGACGATCGCCGCGACGACCGACAGCAGGTACGGCTTCAGGTACTTGGCTAAGCGCAGCATGCGGGCATATCCCTCCCCGTGCGGGCTAGTCGCCCGGCTCCTCAGGCGGCCGGAGGCGGCGCGCCCTGTCGATCAGGATGCGCAGCGCGGCGACGACGGTCTCTCGTTCCGAAGCGGTCAGGCTGGCGGCCAGGTCGGCGAGCGAGGCCTGGCGGGCGCGGACGCCCTCCTGGAGGACGCTGAGGCCCTTGTCCGTGAGGATCAGCGTCTTGGCGCGCCGGTCGTGGGGGTCCTCGCTGCGCAGGATGAGCCCCTGGTCGACGAGGCGGTCGGCCATCTGCGAGGCGGCCGAACTGGTGATGCCGAGGTCGTCGGCCAGGGGGGTGACGGCGCTGGAGCCGCGGCGGTGGATGTGCAAGAGGGCGCCCAACTGGGACGCGGAGAGGCCGCGCTCGCGGGCATAGCCGAGGACGCCGCCCAGAGTGCGGTGCATGAGGGCGGAGAGGCACTCCTGGAGCATGGCGACGAGCGGGTCAGCCGGGCGTATACCTTACCCCCCTAAGAATGTAAGCCTGCTAAAGTATAGGGGGAACGGGTCGGCGGTCAAATGGGGGCCGGGAGGGGGAGGAAGAGGCCTCACCACTGAGGCACGGAGACCACGGAGAAGAGAAGGGCAGGCGGGGCGTGGGCTCCCGCGGCCCAAGGCGAGCCTACCGCTCATGACCCCCGGGGTCTG
>JAAYZO010000402.1 GCA_012514865.1 Lentisphaerota bacterium
GCGGCGCTGGTCGAGCTGGGCGCCGAGCCGCCGCCGTCCTGGGGCCGCAGCCGGCGGTCGCCGCCCCCTGAGGAACTTGCCGAGAAGACTGCCTCGGCCGTGGTCTGGAGTCCCGACGACAGCGCGCCGGCGGCGGGGGTGCCGGGTGCGCCCGGCGAGGCGCCCGGGCGGCGTCCGCCGCCCGAGGGCGCGCCTGCCGGCCGTGCCGTCCTGCCGCCGTCCGCCGTGCCGGCGCCGCCGTCGGCTGAAGCGCCGCCGCCCCCGCCGCCTCCCGATGGCGCCGAGGGCGGCCCGCCGCCCCTCGAGGGCGCCGAGGATGGCCCGCCGCGGCCGCCGCACTGGAGCCGCGGCCTGCGGTCCCATCCATTCTTTCAGAGTTCCGAGACCTACCGGGATCTCTACGAGAAGCAGGGCCTGCACATGATGGTCCTGATGCTGAACTACGAGCCGACCGCGGCGCTGGTCCGTCAGGACTGGCTGTTGCGTCTGGTGACCGTGGCGGTCGCCCTGGCGGCGGCGGCCGGCCTGGCCCTGGCCTGGCGCAGCCTCAACCGCTCCGCTGATCTGCAGGTCCGCCTGATCCGGGCCCGCGCCACCAATACCTACCTGCGCGAGCTGAACCTGGCCTCGGCCGGCCTGGCGCACGAGACCCGCAATCCGCTCAACCTGGTGCGCGGCATCACCCAGATCGTCGCCAGCGACGAGGGCGTCCCCGCGCCGCGCCGCCAGCAGCTCCAGGCCGCCATCGAGGAGGTCGACCGCATCACAGCCCGACTCAATGAGTTCATCGACTACACCAAGCCCCGTGAGCCGCGACCCGAGCCGGTCGCGCCGACGGCCGTGGCTCGCGATGTGGCCAGGACCCTGCAGACGGACCTCGAGGATAAGCACCTCACCTTCGACTGCCCGGATCTGCCGACGACGGTCCTGGCCGACCCGACCATGCTGCGACAGGTGCTCTTCAACCTGATTCTGAACGCGGTGCAGGCCGTCCCCGAGGGCGGCCACATCGGCCTGCGGCTGGCGGTGCATGGCCGCACGGCCGACCTCGACGTGATCGACGACGGCCCTGGCGTGCCCGAGCACGCTCGCACGGAGATCTTCCGGCCGTACTTTTCCCTGAGTGCCAAGGGCAGCGGCCTGGGCCTGGCGGTCGTGCGTCAGATTGCCCTGGCGCACGGCTGGGATCTCTCGTGCCTCGGCCGTGAGCCCGCGGGGAGCATCTTCCGCATCGCCGGCATGGCGACCCGTCAGGACAGCGCGGCATGACGTCAGAGAAGGCATCAGCAAAGGCGGCACCGTCGGGCGTCCTGGTCGTCGACGACGACGCGGGCCAGCGCCAGCTCCTGGCCGGCTTTCTCGGCCAGCAGGGCTATGCGGTCGTCACCGCCGACAGCGCCGCCGCGGCGCTGTCGCGCCTCGCGGCCGGGCCGGTGGCGCTGATGATCTCCGACGTGCGTATGCCGGGCCAGTCCGGCCTGGAGCTGATGCGGCAGGCCCGCGAGCGCTACCCGTCGTTGCCGGTGCTGATGGTGACGGCCTTCGCGGACATCCGTGACGCGGTGGCGGCGATGCGCGATGGGGCGCTGAACTACCTCGAGAAGCCGATCGATCTGGAGGAACTCCTCGACGTCGTGCGCCAGGCGGTGGCGCCGGCCGCGCCAGCCGCCGCCGCCGGCGATGGCACGCCGGCACTGCCCGCGGGGGTGGTCGCCGAGAGCGCGGCCATGCGCGATGTCCTGCGTGAGGCGGCCCTGGTGGCGCCCTTCGACTCGCGGGTGCTGGTCCTCGGCGAGAGCGGCGCCGGCAAGGAGGTCGTCGCCAGGCTCATCCACGACTGGAGCCCGCGCCGCGACCGGCCGCTGGTCTGCGTCAACTGCGCCGCCCTGCCGGACCCGCTCCTGGAGAGCGAACTCTTCGGCCATGAGAAGGGCGCCTTCACCGGGGCGGTGAGCACACGCCTCGGGCGCTTCGAAGAGGCCGCCGGCGGCACCATGCTCCTCGACGAGGTCGGCGAGATGTCGCTGCCCCTGCAGGCGAAGCTCCTGCGGGTGACTCAGGATGGCACCTTCCAGCGCCTGGGATCGAACCGGGCGCTGCACAGCGATGTCCGACTCATTGCCGCGACCCACCGCGACCTCGAGGCCGAGGTCGCCGCCGGGCGCTTCCGCGAGGACCTCTTCTACCGCCTGAACGTCATCGAGGTCACCCTGCCGCCGCTGCGTGAACGCCGTGCCGACATCCTGCCGCTGGCGACGCTCTTCGCCGCGAAGTACGGCGGCGGCCGCCATCGCCTGTCGCCGGCGGTGTCGGCGCATCTGGTGGGCTATGGCTGGCCGGGGAATGTGCGCGAGCTCCAGAATGCCATGGAGCGGGCCGTGCTCATGGCCCGCGGCGGCCTGATCCTCCCCGAGCATCTGCCCCACCGCGTCCTCGGCGGCGGCGCCGCCGCCACCGCCGCCATGCCGGCCGCCGACCCCGAGGCCGCCGGGCGACTCCAGCAGGTCGAGGCCATGCTCATCCTGCAGACGCTGCGGCAGCAGGCCTTCAACCGTACCGCGACCGCGAAGGCCCTCGGTATCAGCCGGCGGGCTCTGATCTACAAGCTGCGCCGTCTCGAGGAGGCCGGTCATGCGATTCATCCGTAGCCGGCGCCGGTGAGCCCGCATGCGGAGCGACGGGCGAAGGAACGTACGCCGCCCTATAGTGCGGCGCAGGTGGATCGTGAGCGCCGCGATGGGCTTCGCCTGTGATTCACGCCAGGGGGTCCGAAGAGGAGAGTACCATGTCACGCCCGATTGTCGAGATGACCTCTATCGCCCCGACCGTCAGCGCCCTGCTGGGCCTGCCGGCGCCGTCCTCCTGCCGCGGTGCGCCGATTGCCGAGATCGTCGCCGGCGGCCCGGCTGAGCGCGTCGCCATCGTGGCGCCCGATGCCCTGGGCGAGTATGCCTGGGGGCTGTGGCAATCCGCGATGCCCTTCATGCAGTCGCTGCACGCCCGACACAGCCTGACGGTCCGCTCGGTGATGCCCTCGATCACCCCGGTGAACTTCGCCGCCATGGTCACCGGCACTGACCGCGCCGGGCACGGCATCGGCACGTGGAGGGACGCCTTCGCCTGTGAGACGCTCTTCGATGTCGTGCGTCGCGCCGGCGGCCGCAGTGCCGGCGTCGGCATGCGCGGCTACACCGGCGGCGAACTCCTGGCGCCGCGCGGCGATATCCCCGGCCGCGTCGAGGAACACGCCGACGACGCCGTCGCCGACCGCGTCCTGGCCATCGCCCGGACCGAACAGCCGCGCTTCATCATCGCCCAGCTTGGCTGCGTCGACGATACCTTCCACGCCCTCGGACCCAGCTCGCCCGACGTGGTACCGATGCTGCGCGGCACCGACGCCCGCTACCGGCGCCTCGCCGACGGCCTGCTCGCAGCGGGCTACGTCATGATCGTCGTCTCCGATCATGGCCAGCACGACATTCCCAACCCGCCCCCGGGAGGCAAGCGCGGCACCCACGGCACCGACAGCGACCAGGACTGCCTGGTGCCCTGCACCTGGACCCGCGCGTAGAGCGGGGAGCGGGGAGCGGGGAGCGGGGAGCGGGGAGCGGGCGCCGCGAGCCGAATGGCGCTTCGGCCCGCCGCACGGCGGCAGAGCAGCGCCTCGGCGGGGCGGTGCGTCGGTGCGCCAGTGCATCAGTGCGTCAGTGCGTCAGTGCGTCAGTGCGTCAGTACGTCGGTGGGTCAGTGCGTTGGGGGCCCGGGACTCCGGTACTCCGAACTCCGGACTCTGAACTCCGAACTCCGAGATGTGCGTCGGTGGGGTAGCCGGGCAACCGGGCGTCAGTGCGTTGAGCCCTGGAGCCGTTGATCGCGTCCGTGTCCGTCCAAGGTTGTCCGTACTACTATCCGTAAGAACCCTGTTTTTGCGGCAAGTTTTTCATGCCACGGCATCCGTAAGTCGTTTGGTGTCAGCAGCGGATGCCGCGAGGACCGCCGTTGTGAGAGACCGGCCCTTTTCGGTCA
>JAAYZO010000403.1 GCA_012514865.1 Lentisphaerota bacterium
GCGCCCCTGTAGCGGCGGCTGTGTCAGCCGCTCTGCCCGGGCGCCGTGGGCGGCGCCCGCGGCTCGCGCGACCTCCCCGGCGGGTGCCGATGGTGCCTGGAGGTCCCCAGGCGCCGCGGAGTGGGCGCCACGAGCCGAGTGGCGCTCTCCCGGGCGCCGGCTGGCGCCCCTGTAGCGGCGGCTGTGTCAGCCGCTCTGCCCGGGCGCCGTGGGCGGCGCCCGGGGTCGCGCTCGGCTCGCGCGACCTGCCCGGCGGGCCGGCTTTTTCGGTGGGTTCCATTGCATTGCTCGCGGGGGTGCGTACGTTAACCTCCAACGGACGTCACCTCGGGTGGCGCATCACATACGCGAGTGGGTGTGTCTGGGATCGGGACCGCAGGCAGAGAGCGGTCAGTGACGGGGTTGTTGACGGTGCGCCGTTGGCGGCCTCCCGCGCGTACAGCGTTGCGGCGAGGGTGCTGGGCGGCGCTTGAGGGGTCCTGCAGTCGTGCCGCGGTTGTCGGTTGATGACTGCGGCCTGGTCGGCGGCTTTCCATGAGGACAGCGCGCCGGTCGTGACGCCGAGGACTCCGCCACGTGGCTTCCTGCCTGGGTATCCCTGGCGTCGGCCGAGCTTTCGGCTCGACGTACGGTTCCCGCCTTCCCGTGACCACCGACTCCGTGCCGGGCGGCCCTGTTGCCGCCCGGGGTGCGGCATCTGGTTGAGGCAGGGGGCGTTGCCGCGGAGAGGTGTCTGTGGCGCTGAAGGTCCAACTGCGCCGTCAGGTGATGGCGGAGCGTCGGAGTCGTGCAGACCGGCCGGGTTCCCAGGCGGCGCTGGAGTCGCGCCTGGAGGCCCTGCTGAGCACGCTTGTCTTCCGGCGTCTGGCCGCCTATCTGGCCATGCCTGGCGAGGCCGACGTCGACGCGGTTCTGCGTCGGCATCGGCAGTCTGGCGGCGCGCTTTGGCTGCCGCGTTTCAACGCCTCCTCCCGGCTCTACGACCTGGCTGCGGTGTGTTCGTTCGAGGCGGAGGTGTCGCCCGGGGCTTTTGGGATTCGCGAGCCCCTGCCGGCGCTGCCGGCGGTCCCGCCGGCCGAGCGTTGCAGCGCCGACGTCCTCTGGCTGGTTCCCGGGGTCGCCTTCGACCCGGCCGGGAACCGTCTGGGGCACGGCCGGGGCTACTACGACCGGCTCCTGGAGGGTTCGCGGGGCGTACGGATCGGCGTTGCCTGGGACTGGCAGGTCCTGCCGGCCCTGCCGCATGACGCCCATGACGTGCCGATGGACTGGGTGGTTACGGACATCAGAACCATCGCCTGCCGCGCGGCGACAGCCGCGCCGGGCGAGACGACGGAACAAAGGAGTTTGTAGGACATGCCTGAATACTCGGCTCTCGCCATCAGTGGCCTTGTGGTGGTCACGTTGCTGCTGGGCATGGTTGTCGGCTATCTCATCAGGACGCTCATCTACCGCAATCAGTACGGCAAGATCAGCGACATGAGCAAGACCGCCGAGCGCGAGGCGGAGGCGATCCTGAAGCAGGCCCGCGTCGACGCCAAGGAGATCCTGCTGAAGTCCCGTGACGAGTTCGAGCAGTCGACCGAGCGTCGGCGCGGCGAGCTGCAGAAGCTCGACGAGCGCCTGACCTCGCGCGAGGCGAGCCTGGACCGCAAGTCTGACCAGATCGAGCAGCGTGGTGTCGACCTCGATCGTCGCGAGAAGGAGCTGCGGCGCAGCCAGGAGAGCCTGGCCGAGCAGCAGAAGGTCCTCGACGAGAAGACGGCCCGTCAGGTCGCCGAGCTGGAGCGCATCTCCGGCCTGAGTCGCGAAGAGGCGTCGCGGCAGCTCCTCGACCAGCTCGCCGACTCGCTCGAGACCGAACGCGGCGCCCTCATCCGGCGCTTCCAGGAAGAGAACCGCCAGCGCCTCGAGCAGGAAGCCCAGGAGGTCATGGTCACGGCCATGCAGCGCTATGCCGGCGACTGCTCGTACGAGCGCACCACCTCGACCATCCCGTTGCCGAGCGAGGAGATGAAGGGCCGCATCATCGGCCGTGAGGGCCGGAACATCCGGACCATCGAGGCGGCGACCGGCGCCAGTGTCCTGATTGACGACACGCCGGAGGCGGTGGTGGTGTCGTGCTTTGATCCGGTGCGTCGCGAGATTGCCCGGATGACGATGGAGCGCCTGGTGACCGACGGCCGCATCCACCCGACCCGCATCGAGGAGATGGTTGCCAAGGCCCGCAAGGAGATCGAGGCGGAGATCCAGAAGGCCGGCCAGGCGGTCGTGGACCAGCTCGGCATCACCCGCCTGCGCCCCAACATCGTCACGCTGCTCGGGCGGCTGAAGTTCCGCTACAGCTTCTCGCAGAATGTCCTCATGCACTCGGTCGAGGTCGCCTCGATGATGGGCGCCATCGCCGCCGAACTCGGCCTGGACGAGCGCAAGGCCAAGCGCGCCGGGCTGCTGCATGACATCGGCAAGGCCGTCGACCACGAGGTCGAGGGCTCGCACGCCGTCATCGGCGCGGACCTGCTCAAGCGCGCCGGCGAAGATGAGGATGTCATCAATGCCGTGGCGGCGCACCACGGCGACGTCGAGGGCACCTCGCTGATGGCCATCCTGGTCGGCATGTGCGACGCCCTGAGCGCCAGTCGGCCGGGGGCGCGTTCCGAGACCACGGAGCTGTACCTCAGGCGTCTCGAGCAGCTCGAGACCATCGGGACCTCCTTCGAGGGCGTCGAGGCCTGCTACGCGATCCAGGCCGGCCGCGAGCTGCGTGTCGTGGTCGAGCCCGGGAAGATCACCGAGGACCGCGCCATGATCCTGGCGCGCGATATGGCCGAGCGCATCGAGAAGGAGATGCGCTACCCCGGCCAGATCAAGGTCTCGGTGATCCGCGAGACACGCGCCATCGAGTTCGCGAAGTAGGCGCCACGCGCCGGGTGGCGCTTCACCCCGGGCGCCGTTCCCCGGCGCCCGGGAGGGTCCACGGGCGGCGCCGTGGACCTACTTGCGCCGCGTCCGTGGTCGCCATGCGCCCGGGGCGGCGGGTCAGACGGGTCAGACGGGTCTTGGTCGGCGGCGCCGCCGCGCCGGGCGGGTCGGCGCGGCCCCGACCGCGGGCTGGGTCCCTCGGTGCTCGTATGAAACATCGCATTGCAGTGCTGTCGACGCCATTGCCGCTCGTGGACGCGTTCGCGTCAGTGGACACTCGCGCTCCAGCACCCATGGCGCGCGATGTCCCGTGGCGTTCTACCCGGCGCTCCGGGCCGGTGAAGGCGCTGATCTGGTGGCTGGCGATGGTGGGTTCTGTCATGAGTATCCGGGCCGCGGCCGCGGGCGCAGAGAACCTGGTTGAGAACCCTGGCTTCGAGGCGGGCGAGTTCCAGGCCGGAGAGGCCAGGGTGCTTCCCGGGTGGAGCGTCCGCTATGGCCGTGACGCGGCGAGCATCCTCTACACGCTGGAGGCGGCCGACCCGAAGTCCGGCGCGCGCTGCCTGCGGATGGCTATTCCCGCGGCACGCCAGCAGGTCGCGCGGCTGGCGCCGACGCAGCTCTACGCGGTCGACGCCGGCTGTCGGGTGACGGTCTCCTTCGTCTACCGATCGCAGTCGGGCGGGCCAGGAGCCGAGTCCGCCATCTGGATCGAGCTGTACGACGCGCAGCGCCAGGAGATGGCCACCAGCGCCGCCAAGCGGACCCGGCTCGCTTTCGCCGAGGCGTGGACGCCAGCCGTCGTGGAGTTCCAGGTCCCCGACGATGATCCGAAGGGCTACCATGTCGGCTTCTTCTTCCGCCACATCAACCCCGGCAGCCTGTGGGTGGACGACGTCTCGCTGGTCGTCACGCCGGGGGTGGGGCTGTTCACGGCCGAGGCCTCGGGCCTGACGCCACCGGCCCTTCCGGAGGCCACGGGCGTCGCTGCGGCTGACGAGACCAGTCAGGCGTTCTTCGCGGGCGGTGGTTTCCATGGCGAGAAGACCGCGTCGGGGGTCGTCACGATCACGACAGGCGGGTCCCGGATGGTGGTCCGCGGCGACGACGGCGGCGTGGTGAGCGCGTGGTCCGGCGGCGAGGTCCACTACCCCGGCCGCGGCCAGGGCGGCCTCTTCCGGGATCTCTTCTGGATGCCGGAGGCGGCACGCTGGGGCGAGGACGCCAGCGGGGCCTACGAGGTCGGCGCGGCTTCTGTCGATGCCGACGGCAACCTGCGCCTGGTGCTGACGCGGGTGCTGACCCATCCGGCTCTGGCCGGCCTGCACCTGACCAAGGAGTACGTCATCGAGCCGGGCCTGCGGCGGCTCTGGGCGGAGATTGCCATCCTCAACCAGGGCGATGTCGAGCGCGAGTTCCGCTACTGGAGCTGGCACCGCCTGGGTGTGCCGTCGTCAGAGGCCGTGGTTGCGGTCCAGGGCGACCCTGCTCTGGTCGCCGGGCCGGCGGCCCCCGGGCACCTCTTCGCCAAGCCGCACTTCTCGGAGTGGGTGCGGGTCTCCGATCGCTATTACCTCTGCTGGGACCGGTCGCGTCCGGCATCCGGCGGGGCGTACCTCGACCGCCTTCATGTCTGGAACGACTCGATCTGTCCGGCGCTCGGTCTGATCGGCAAGGCGGTGGCGCTGGCGCCGGGCAAGGCCTTCCAGGCGCGCCTCCGCTGCCACGCGATTCCCCGCGCGGCGGCCGCGCCCGCCGCCACGCCGCGGGGCGACGACGTCAGGCTGGTCCACCCCTACGGCGTCAAGAAGAAGCTGGCCTTCCGCGCCTCCATCCACAACCACTCCCAGTACACCCCCGGGTACACGCATGCCCCGACGCCGTCCGGGGACCTGCTGGCGTTCTACCGTGACCTCGACTGCTCGCCGCGCTACCGGATCGTGGCGATCACGGAGCACTCGCGGCTGACGCTTCCGGCGAACACCGACCCGCCGGGGTCGGCCGATCCGCCCTGGGGTGTCGAGGGCATGCTCTTCATCCCCGGCGGCGAACTCGGCCTGGGCAGCTCCACCGGCGGCGTCGCGGCCGGTGACCTGTTCGGCGAGATCAACTGCGTCGGCCTGCCGACGGCCAGCGCCGATCCGAGCGACCAGAAGTCGTTCTACCACAGCCAGGTCTCCAGCCGCGACCCCGGCGCCTACCTCAGGCATCTGGTCTGCGGCGGCGCCTATGTCGGGCTGTGCCACCCGCGGGCGCAACTGGATGGCGAGGGCGTGCAGCGCTGGAACACCAGCGGCTACACCTACGACGAGCTGGACCTGATCTTCGGGAACCCGGAGAAGCTCCTGCCGCCCCTGGAGCAGCTCCCCCTGGGCCTGGAGATCGGCAACCAGGGCTACGACTTCACCGCCCGCACCGCGTTCACCAATGCCGAGGCGCTGTGGGACATGCTCCTGGCCCGTGGCCATCGTCTGCACGGCACCTGCAGCGATGACTCGCACGGCCGCCCCGGCTGCCGCGGCTGGATCGTGCCCTTCATGGATGAGCTGACCCATGAGGACTTCATGGCCAGCCTGCTCAGCGGCAACTTCTACGCCTCGCAGGGCCCCGCGATCACGGGCATCGAGGTCGCGGGCCGGACGATCACGGTGACGACGGACCAGCCCAGCCTGATCGAGTTCATCGGCCGGGGCGGCGACATCCTCGCCGGCTTCCCCGAGGCCACCCGCGGCGCCTACCGCGTCGAGGGCGACGAGATCTACGTCCGCGCCCGGGTGACCCGCGACTGCCCGGAGACCGGCCTGGCTGTCGGCGGCGGCATCGGTCACCGCCGCTCGGCCTGGACCAACCCCTTCTACCTGGAGTGAGGCGAGGGGGAGGGCGGCAGACGGCTACTGGTTGTCGCGTTCGGGGTCGTAGCTCAACTGGAAGTTCGAGGTGATGCGGGTGATCTCCTCGATCGAGGTCAGCCCGGCGGCGACCTTCTCCCAGCCATCCATGCGCAGGGTGCGCATGCCGCGTTCGATGGCGGCCTTGCGGAGGTCGCCGGTGGGGCGGTGTGCCGAGACCATATCCTGGAGCTCGTCGTCCATGAGGAAGAACTCGTAGATGGCGACGCGGCCGCGGTAGCCGGTCTGGTTACACTCCAGGCAGCCCTTGCCGCGCCAGGCCTGGACGTCCTCGGCGGGGACGCCGAGGACCTCGGCGATCTCGGCGCGGACGCGTCGCGTCATGGTGTCGTCCTCGACCTTGCAGTTCTTGCAGATGCGCCGGACCAGGCGCTGGGCCAGCACGGCGCAGAGCGAGGCGGCCACGAGGTACGGCTCGATGCCCATGTTCACCAGGCGGTTCACGGCGCCGACCGAGTCGTTGGTGTGCAGGGTGCTCAGCACCAGGTGGCCGGTGAGGGCCGACTGGATGGCGATCTCGGCGGTCTCGTTGTCGCGGATCTCGCCGACGAGGATGATATCCGGGTCATGGCGCAGGATGCTGCGCAGGGCGCTGGCGAAGGTCAGGCCGATCTCGGAGTGCATCTGGATCTGGCTGGTGCCCTCGAGTTCGTACTCGACCGGGTTCTCCACGGTGATGATCTTGCGGTCCGGGTTGGTGTCGCGCACCTGCGCCAGGGCGGCGTAGAGGGTGGTGGTCTTGCCGCTGCCGGTCGGGCCGGTCACCAGGACGATGCCGTGCGGCAGGTGCACGAGCTGGTTGAGGATGGCAAATTGCCGGGAATTCAGGCCGAGCTGGCCCATGCCCATGAAGATGCTGGCGCGGTTCAGGATACGCATGCAGATGGTCTCGCCGAAGCGCGTCGGCATGATCGACACACGCAGATCGCAGAAGTCGCTGCCGACGTTGACGCGGATACGGCCGTCGTGCGGCAGGCGCTTCTCGGCGATATTCAGGCGCGCCATGATCTTCAGTCGCGAGATCACCGACTCGTGCAGCTCGACCATGCCCGGGGGGGTCGGGATCTCGCGCAGCATGCCGTCCATGCGGTAGCGCAGTCGGACGGTCTCGCGGTACGGCTCGATGTGGATATCGGTGGCCTGGTACTTGATGGCGTCGAGGATGATCTCGTTGACGAGCGGTATGATCGAGGCCTCGTCGCCGGCGGCGCCGGCGTCGACACTCTCGATCTGCTTGTCGTCGAAGGTGCCCTCGGCCACGGTCAGGCGCTGCGCACGCTTCTCCTGGCGGAGCTGCAGGACCTTATCAGCACCCAGGCCGTAGATGCGCTTGAGGGTGTTGGCGACGTCGTTGGGCGTCGCCAGGACCGGGTCGAGGCGGACGCCGAGGAGGAGGCGGAGGTTCTCGCGGTCGCGGATGCTCGGCGGGCTGGCAAAGGCGGCTCGAAGGGTGCCGCGCTCGAGCTGCAGAGGCACGAACTGGTAGTGCAGCGCCACCTTGGCCGGGACCTTCCCCGTCGCCGTCTCGCCAAGCTGCTCCTCGCCGATGATCACGAAGGGCAGGCTGTTGCAGCGGCTCAGGGCGCGGTAGACGACCTCCTGCGGGGCGAACTCCAGGTCGAGGATGGCCTGGTGCGCACTGGTCTGCGCCCGGCGCATACGCCGGCGGACCTGCTCGGCCTGCTCGTCGGTCAGGGCGCCCTCGGCGAGGAGGACCGAGAGCAGGTCGCTGGTGTCAAGGTTGTCAGAACTCGTGGCCTGTCTGTCGTCGGCACTCATTCGAGAGGGATCTTCTTCTGGTTGCCAATCGCGATGGTCACCTCACCGCCGAGGGGGCCCTCCACGACCAGGCTGTCGGCGGAGAAGCGCCTGACGGTGACGCCGGCGACTGTCTGGCCCTCGCCGAGGACCTGCATGCCGGAGGCATTCCCCGGCGTCTCTTTGGTGCTGACGAAGGCGAGCTGGCGGGTGTCGTTCGCATCGCCGCTGCTGTAGAGGCCGCGGTAGCGCACCACGACGGCGCGCTTGGGCGCGGCGGGGGTGGCCTTCGGCGGGTCGGCCTTCGGCGTCGTGCCGGCGATGGGGGTGTCGACCTTGGGCGGGTCGGCCTTCGGCGGCGGCTTGCGCCAGGGGCGGTTCTCGGCGGCTTCGGCGGTCTTGGCCGGGAACTTGGTGCTGAAGGCGAAGGGGTTGCTGGAGCCTTCCGGGGGCAGCGGGGCGGGTTCCAGGAAGGCGAAGGCGGTGGCCTCGTTGAGGTAGATATGCCGGGCTGGGGCCGGCACCGAACGCACCGGCTCGCCCTCGTTGTCACGCAGGAGGCCGGCCAGGCCGAGGACTACCACCACGGTCATCAGGAGCAGCCCTGACCACAGGAGCGTCTTCTCCCACTCCGCCGCCAGTTTTCTGAAGAATGTCTTCACGCTGTCCTGTCCCTACGCCTGGGCTCAGGCCCCACGCGGCGCGGCCTGCTGGGTTTTGATGCGCACCGCCGGTGCCCCCGAGCCCGGCCGGAAGAATGACGAACAGACCACCGTCGCCTCGATGTTCTGAACGCGCACGACGCCCTCGCTATTGGGCCGCTCGCCACGGATGCGCGGGTGCTCGGTCGAGAGCTCGATGCGGCTCACCGGCAGGAACGACGACTCGTTCTGCAGATCGGCGAGGAAGGCCAGGAAGTCGGGCAGGGTGCCGCGGACAGTCAGCCGTACCGGGAACTCGAGGAGGTAGGCGGCCTTGTCGTCCGGGTTGATGGTGTAGGAGATCGCCGGCAGCACCCGCAGCCGCGAGGGCAGGGCGGCGCGGCCCTCGGGCGTCGGCACGGCGTTGCTCGGGTCCTTGGCGAAGACCAGGTCGTGCTTGATCACCAGCCCGACCACCTCGCGGACCGTCCAGATGTGCAGGAGGAGCTGGTAGATCTCGGCGTTGGCGGTGTCCTGGCTGATGCCGAAGGTCTTCTCGCTGATGAGCACATCGACGCCGCGCAGCCAGGTCTCCAGCTCGGTGAAGTCGCTCTGGTAGTCGAGCCAGCCGGACTGGTCGATGAAGGTGGCGGTGTTGCCGTAGGTCTCTTCGATGCGTTTCTGGAAGGTCCGTGTCGCCTGGTCGACGATCTGGCCGGCGCGGACCTCGAGGCCGTCGTAGCCCTTGTCACCGCGGCGGGTGCCCTTGAGTTTGCGGGTATTCTCGGCGAGGATGGTCTCGAGGTTCTCGGCGTTGAGGGTCCAGCCGCTGCCCTCGAGTTTGTCGCGGAGGTCCTCGATCTGGTCTTCCAGATCGGCGACGGCCTGGGCCTTCGGGCGGATCGCGAGGAGGTACCAGAAGAACAGCCCGGTCAGCACCAGGAGCATGACCGCGCCGAGGTTCTTATGGGCCTGGGGCCAGGGTCTCATACGTCATCCACCTTCTCTTCAGACTGCGATGGCGCGGAGCGCGAGCGGCGCGACGACTTGGGCGGCGGCGGTGGCGGCGGCGGCGCCTTGTTCACATCGAGGGTCGCAAAGGGCAGGCGGAACATGTAGCTGACGTAGGGCCCCGTGATGCGGCGTTCGGCCAGGGTGCGCAGGTAGGTGATCCAGGGCTGGAAGATCTCTTCCTCGCGGCCGACGCGCTCGGGCTTGGGGAGGATATCGGCGCCCTTGAACAGCGGATTGGCGTTGAGTTTGTCGCGGATCGCCTTCACCGAGCCGAGGAAGTCGCCGCCGGTCTTCGGCGAGTGCCCGGCCATGACCATGCTCTGCATCTGCGACATGGCGGTCACCACTGTGGCGGTGCTGGCCGGGGCCATGCCCTCGCTGCTGTCGAGCGAGGCGATGGTGCCGGGGAAGAGCAGCTCCTGTGGCGTCGGTCGCGGCGTCGCGGCGGCGGCCTCGGCGGTCTTCTCGTCCTTGGGCTTGCCCTCTTCGAAGCTGAACTCATCGGCGAGGTAGATGAACCAGTCGCCCTCGCCGCGGGCCTGCTCCAGGGCCTGGATGGTCTTCAGGAAACGCCCGCCGCGGTTGGCCTTCTCGACGATCGGCAGGAGCATCTTCTCGTGGTGCTGGATGAGCTGGTAGTTCTCTTCGAGCTTAGGGATGAGGTCGCGGCACTTGCGCAGGTTGGCGACCTGCACGCCGAGGTCGCGGCTGCGGCGGTCGAGGCTGTGCGAGTGCCGGATCATGAAGAACACCGCCAGGCCGAGGAAGATCGCCGAGGCCGCCAGGAGGTAGCCGAAGCGCTCGCGGCGCAGCCGGCTCCAGCGCATGGGCTCGGGGCAGAGGCTGATCGGTATGGCCGCCTGGCCGAGGCCCTGCAGGGCCAGGCCGAGGGCAATGGCCAGACGCGGGTCGGGCTGGCCATCCTCGCCAGCCGGGCCGAACACCGCCGCCGGGCAGCCCTGGCCCTGGCTCAGCCGGGCGCTCAGGCCGGCCATGCCGGCGCCGCCGCCGCAGAGCCACAGCCGCGCCAGCGCCGCCCCGGCGATGTCGGCCTTCTCGCCGGCACGCCAGTGCTCGAGGCCGTTGCGGATCTCGCTCTCGAGCTGCCGGTAGACCGCCTGCAACGGCGACTCGGCCGGGCCGTCGAGGGTCAGGGCCGCGCCGCTCAGGCCGTCGAGTTCGGCCTGCGCGGCTGCCTTGGCAAAGCGCTCGGCGCCGAAGAGCAGGGCGCCGACGAAGAGCACCTGGCCGCTGCCGAGGACGAGCATCGAGGTCGTCTCGGCGCCGATATCGAGAATGACCTGGGGCGCCTTCTCGGCCTGCGCCTCGGGATGCAGGAAGAACAGGGCGTTGGCGGCGGCAAGGCCCTCCATGGCGATGTCGCGCACCCGCAGCCCCGCCTCGGCAAAGGCGGCGTTGCGCTCGTCCACCGCCGACTGGCGGCACATGCCGATCAGCACGGGGTTCTTGCGGCCGTACTCGGGGGCGAGGACCTGGTAGTCCGAGGCGAAGGCCTCGTCAGAGAGCCCGGCGAGTTGGACGGTCTCGAAGGTGACCATCTCGCGCAGCTCGTCACCGGTGACATTCGGCGGGAAGTCGCTGATCTGGGTGGTGGCGAGGTGCTGCGGCAGGCCGACATTCACATCGCGCTCGGCCAGGCCGATCTCTTTCAGCCAGGAGGCCGTCCCGGCGTAGAGCTCGGCTTCGTCCAGGAGGCCCTCGCCACGCGCCTCGAAGAGGGCCGTGCGGGCGACCTCGACCGCCTTGCCGCGCAGAACGACCTGGACCACCTTCGCACTCGAAGGACCCAGGTCCAGGCCGACCGATTGCTTGTCTCGCATCAAGGGCATAAGCGTCTGATGTCCTGCTGCCGCTCGCAGTGACCCATTAAGGCCTTCACGGTGCCGCGTTGCGGACCTCGACATACCGGCCGGATGGATCAATTACCTTCGCGGTGACGAAGATCAGGAGGTGCTGGGGCTCGTCGCGCTCGGTGGTATGCCTGAAGAAGAACCCGATGAACGGGATGTCGCCCAGGATCGGGACCTTCCTGACGTCGTTCTGCTGGATGCTCTCCATCATGCCGCCGAGGACCACCGTCTCGCCGGAGTTCACCGCCACCCGCGTCTGCACGGTGTTCTCGGTGGTCTCGGGCAGCGAGATCGTGCCGGCGGCGTCGGTGGTGTTGTTATTGTTGCCATTGTTATCGTCGTCACCCGCACCGGCGACGACATTGAACTGCCGCCAGCCCTTCAGGGTGATCAGCTCGGGCAGCAGGTCGAGCAGGACGGTCTTGCCGTCGTTGCCGACGTTGACCTTGACCTCGAAGGTCATGCCCAGCTCCAGCTCCTTGGGGGTGCCGGTGAAGGCGGTCTGGGCAGCGGCGCTGCCGCCATCGCCGCCGCCGGAGGCCGCGACGGTCTCCAGTTCGTCGTAGTAGAGTGTCTTGTCGCCCTTGCGGAGGCGGGCGGTCTGGTTGTTCAGCACGGTGACGCGGGGGGCGTTGAGGGTCTTGGTGGAGCCCTTGCGCTCCAGGGCCGAGACGACCAGGTCGTAGGTGCGGTTGCCGATGATGCCGCTGAGGGCGACGAGCCCCACGCCATCGGTGTTGCCGGAGGTGATGGCGCCGAGCTGCGTCAGGAAGTCGGAGACCTCGCCGTCGGGGTTCTGCGCGTTCTTGAGCAGATCCGGGTAGACCGCCGGGTCGTACTCGGGGGCCTTCTGGCGAAGTTCGACGCCGACATCGAAGAGGTCGCTGCGGCTGATGGTCAGGAAGCGCGCCTCGATGAGGACCTGCTGGGGCGGCCTGTCGAAGTCCTCGACGAGCTGCTCGACAAGGCGGAGGTTCTCGCGGGTGTTGCGCACCAGGAGGAGGTTGCGGTTCTTGAAGACACGGTACGACGCTCCCTCGGGGCTGTCGGCCATGACGCTCTCCAGGGCATCTTCCAGATCGGTATCGCCGGCACCGGCGCCCTCGCCGCCGAGGCTGGGTATGAAGCCCTGGCGGAGGCGGTACACCTGCGTCTCGAGCTTCGGGCCGGCGCCGGGCTCCTCGGTGCTCTCGGTGACCCAGACGACATTCTCGCCGAGGTGGAAGGCGACGCCCATGTTGCGGGCGA
>JAAYZO010000404.1 GCA_012514865.1 Lentisphaerota bacterium
ACTCGGTCACCCTGGAGGGGTGCCAGATCGTAGCCGGGGGTCGCGCGCAGCCCGACCCCCGGAAACGCGGATTGCACGCCATGCACCCTGGAGGGGTGCCAGAACCGGACTTTCGATCAGCCCTGCGGCCCGTGGACGGCGCGCCAGGCCTGCTGCAGTCGGGCGGCTCGTGGCATCGCACGGCGTTGCTTCCGGGAATGGGCTGAAGCCCTCACGACAAGCCAGGAAGGCCGGGGGTGATCGGGCTGGCGGCGACGCCCCGTGGCGTGCCATCGTCGGAGAGGGCCGGTCCGGCCCTCCATAGCGCGGGTCGGCGGCACGCTTTCCGCAATCTTTGGGCCTTGCATTGGCGGAATGGGGGCGACATGGTACCCGACGGAAAACGGGTCGTGCCCGTGCTGGAGGTGGCGTCATCGGCGGGCAGGCGACGAGAGGCCGGCGCCTGGCCGCCCGCGGTGACGCCGTGCCCGACCTGGCTTCCGTGCTTTTGTTCTGGAGGAGTGCCACGCCTCGAGGGGGAGTCTGCCATGAAGTTCCGGGGAGTCGGTGGGCCTGGTCGCGGACTCTGGCGTGTCGTGCTGGCCGCCGTGGTATGGGCTTCGGGGATCGTCCTGGCGGTGCCGGAGACGATTCAGTACCAGGGCTACCTCACCGGTGCGGACGGCCAGCCGGTCAACGGCCTGGTCGCGGTGACCTTCCGTCTGTTCGACACCCCCGACAGCGCCCACCTGGCGGCACTCTGGGAGGAGCGCCACGCCGAGGTCGCGGTGGTCGGCGGCCGTTTTGCGGTGGCGCTGGGGGCGGCGGCGCCCTTTGCCGAGGCCGGCGTGGATTTCGATGAGGCCGTCTATCTGGAACTCGAGATCGGCGCCGAGCGCCTCCTGCCGCGCGTCGTCCTGCACGCGGTGCCCTACGCCCGTCGGTCGGCGGGTGTGGTCACCGGCGGGGTCACCGCCAACATGCTCGGTGACGCCGCGGTGACGCCGGGAAAGCTGCACGTCTCCCTGGCCGGGACGGGCCTGGCCATCAGCCCCTCGGGGGCCCTGCGAGTGACCACCGGCGGCATCACGGCCGAACTCATTGCCGACGGCGCTGTCGCCAACCGCCACCTGGCGGCGACCGCCGGCATCGACCCGACCAAGATCGCAGGGACCGCCGTGACCCTGGCCGCGCCGCAGGTCCTCGCGAACAAGACCCTCAACGCCGACATCAACCACATCCTCAACCTCGACCTCGGCGCCTTCCGGCCCGGCGTCGTGCTCTCGGAGCTGGGCGCGGCCCCTGGAGTCAAGGACGCGACGGCGGCCCTGGCGACCGCTGCCGCCGTGGTGGCCTACGTCGACGCGGCAGTCGCGGGTGTCGGTGACACGCCGACAGCCCTGGACGACGTGGCCGACGTCACGATCACCGGCGCAGCGGCCGGCGACCTGCTGCGTTTCGACGGCACCGGCTGGGTCAACGTCAGCCAGCTCCCGGCCGCGGCCGTGGCCCTGAGCGGCGACGGTGCGATCGTCGACGATGGCGGCCTGGCCGTGCGCCTGGCCGGTGATGGCACCCTCGCCATCGAGGGCAACGCCCTGCGCGTCGGCGTCATCGGCGCCGACCAGATCGGCGCCGGCGCGGTCGGCACCGTACATATCGCCACCGGCGCCATCGGCGTGGCGCATCTGCAGGACGGCGCCGTCGACAACACCAAGCTGGCCGCGAGCTCCTTCGCGGTCAACGCCGGCAGCGGACTGGCCGGCGGCGGCGAGGCCGCCCTGGGCGGCGCCGTCGCCCTGGCCCTGGCCGAGGGCGGCGTCACCGCCGCCGCGATCGGCAACGACGTCGATGTCGCCGACAAGGGCTTCCGCGCCGCCAGCGCCGCCGAGGCCGATCTGGCAACGCGAGCCGCCCTGGCCGACCTCGCCGATCGGGCCACCCAGGCCGATCTGGCGACGCGCGCCCTGGATGCCGACCAGGCAGCACGCGCCACCCAGGCCGACCTCGCCGATCAGGCCACCCAGGCCGACCTGGCGACACGCGCCATGGATGCCGACCAGGCAGCACGAGCCACCCAGGCCGACCTGGCGACGCGGGCCCTGGATGCCGACCTCCTGGCCGGCGCCATGCTCGACGACGGCGCCGCCGCCGCGGCGGATGTGCTGTGGTCGGCGCAGCGGGTCAGGGACTACGTCGACGGCACGGCCATGGGGCTGGACTGGCAGAACAGCGTCATGGGCATCGTCGCGGTAGAGCCGGCCGACCCGGCCGTCGGCACCCGCGTCATCGCCGCCGGCGTCGAGGGCTGGCAGGACCACAGCATCTACGAGTTCGACGGCCAGGCCTGGACCGCGATCGCGCCGAACGAGGGCTTCGCGGTCTGGATCGAGGCCGAGGACCGCAACTACGTCTTCAATGGCGAGGCCTGGGTGACGATGGGTTCGACCCAGAACCACGAGGCCCTGGCCGGGCTGCTCGGCGGTGCCGAGGACGACCACTGGCACCTCGGCGGGGCGCTCTACGCGGCCCTGACCGGCCTGCAGCCGTCGCGGCTCCTCGCCGCCGACGCGGCCGGGTTGCCGCAGGCCACGGCGCTGAGCGCCTGGCTGCGCGCCGACCCCGGCAGTGTCGCCCTCCAGGCTGACACCGACGGCGGGGTCACCCTGAGCCTGCCGGCGGCGGTGCCGCGCGGCGCCCCGAGCGCGGGCCATATCCTGGTCGGCGATGGAGCGGCCTGGGAGAGCGTGGCGCAGACCGCGATCAGCCAGGTCGGCACCATCGTCGCGGGCACCTGGCAGGGCACCCCCATCGCCGGCGAGTTCATCGAACTGGCCGAGGATGGCGGCCTCACGCACGGTTCCGGCCTGAAGATCAACCTGGACCCCGACAGCGACAGCCTGGTGCTGAGATCCGGCTACCTGACGGTCGGCATGATCGGCGCCGAGCACATCATCGACGGCTCCCTGAGCGGCCTCGAGATCGCGGCGGGAAGCCTCACCGGAGCGCATCTGGCGGCACAGTCGCTGACCCTCGACCGCCTCGCCGGCATTGACGGCCCTGGCGCGCCCGGCCAGCCGCTGGTGGCCGACGGCGCCGGCGGCGCCATGCTGGGTGCCGGCAGCCCGCTGCGGGGCCATCCGGGCAACGCGTCGTGGGAACCCATTCGGCAGGTCCCGGCGCCGGTCGAGCCGGCCGCGGTCGTTCAGGACGAAACCGGGATCCTCTACGTCGCGGACAAGAAGGCGCACTGCATCCACATCTACGACAGCGCCGGGCGGTATCTGGGCTGGCTGGGCGCCGGCAACGATGACTCGTTCGGCTTCCACAGTGCCGACGACGAGGTTGCCCCCGTCTCGGGGAGTGCTCCGGGGGCCTTCCTGAAGCCCTCGGCGGTGGCGATCAACACCTGGGATTACGCGAGCAAGAACACCCTTCCCGGCGGCTCCTCGAACCGCCTTTGGGTGGCCGACTCCGGGAACAACCGTCTGCAGGCCTACGACCTCGGCAACCTGACCCAGACGCCGATGGTGGTCACCGGCGAGAGCCTCGGCTGCAACGGCTACAGCTTCAACCAGCCGGGCGGCCTGGCGATCCTGGAGAGGACGGTGTACGTGGCTGACACGGGCAACCACTGCATCCTCAGTATCATTGACTACCCGGAGGGGCAGCCCTACCTCACCGGCTGGTATGGCAGCGCCGACGGCATCGTGGGGGGGTACCACTACGGCTGTCCGCCGGCCGGGGGTGCAATCGCGGGCTCGAAGGCCCTGCAGTTCAACAGCCCGCGCCTGATCTCGGCATGCCGCAATACCGGGACGTACGCGTCGCAGTTGGCGGTGGCGGACACCGGCAACAGCCGCGTGATGCTCATCAACGAATCCTGGCAGACGATGGCCGGATGGTATGGCGGCGACACCCTCGGGGGTTCCGGCTGGCACACCGATGGCACGCCGGCGCCCGGCACGGGCGATGGGCAGCTCCAGGTCGTCCTGGGTGTCTGCCTCTACCCGGATGCTCTCGTGATCGCCGACGCCCGCGCCAACGTCTTGCTCCTCGTCGATCTGCCCGACGACGGCTACGACTATCCCTTTGTAGGCCGTTATGGTTCGGAGGGCGACGCACCCGGGCAGTTCCAGGCGGCCCATGGCATGGCTCGCGCCAGCGATGGCGGCCTATGGGTCTGTGACACCGGCAACCAGCGTCTGCAGAAGTTCCTGTTGCCGCACGCCGGCCACTTCGCCGCGGTCGGCCCCGAGGCCGGCCCGGTGGTCATCGGCGCCGATGTCCCCGACCCCAGTGCAGCGCTGCACATTGCCTCGGCACAGGGCGGCCTGTTGATACCGCGCCGGGACGCCTGGCTCCTGGATGACATCCCCGACCCCGCCGAGGGCCTGCTGGTCTACGGCTACGAGTCCCAGCGCGATGGCTATGGGTCGCGTCGACAGGGGCTGTACTTCTGGGATGGCTACCAGTGGCGCTGCATCGGCGAGCTGGGCTACGGCGAGGTGAGCGCGGAGAATATCGGCTACAACGCCGTGCAGTCGCACCATATCGACTACAACGCCGTGCAGGCCTACCACATCGCCGACGGCACCATCCGGGCGGCGGACATCGCGACAGGGAGCATCACCGACGACCGCCTGGCGACGATTGCGGCGCCGGGGAAGGTCGACGGCAAGGCAGTGCGTCTGCAGAGCGGCGGCGGCATCATCGAGAGCAGCGGTCAACTCGGCCTCGACTGGACGGTGGTGCAGCAGCACCTTGCCGGCAAGGGCGCCGGGACGGCGACCACGTCGTCGCCGCGGGTCCTTGAGGTCCACGACGACGACAGCATGGCGGCCGCCCTGGCGGCCTTCGCGGCCGCCGACGCCGCGACGCCGGGGCTGATCCGCATGGCGCCGGGGGTCTACCGCGGGCCGTTGCGGCTGGCGTCGCATGTCGCCATCGAGGGCAGCGGCGTCGGCACGACCGTGGTTCGCGCTACGGACGGCGCCGGGGCCATCGCGACGGCTGTCGTCAACGCCTCGCTGCGTGATCTGAGCATCGAGGTCAGCGGCGCGGCCGACGAGGCCACGGCGACGCTGGTCGGCGTCGACGCCCGCGGCAGTGCCGCCGGGGCGGGGCTGCGGCTGAGCCGAGTCAGGATCGCCATTCGCGGCTCCACGGCGGCCGGTGCGGTCGGCATCGAGAGTGACGGCAGCGGGATCGTCCTCGATCAGGTCGAGGTCGAGATCGACGTCGCCAGCGCCGGGCCCGCCGTGGGCCTGGCCCTATCGGGCGGGGCGCGGGTGACGGACAGCCGCATCCAGGTCAGCAACCGCCTCGGTGCGGCGACCGGGCTGGCGGTGCAGGCCGGCGTCGAGGCGGCGGTCGAGGTACGTCAGGTCGACCTCGCGGCCGCGGCCGCGGCGGGGTACGCCGCGGGCGTGCGGGTCACGGGCTCGGGCGAGGTGACGATCAGGGACTGCACCCTGGCGGCCGCGGGGGCGCGCGCCGGCGAGGTCCTGACGGCGGTCGGCGCGGCTGACGGCGCGGGTCTCGGTGTGCGGGTGACCGCCAGCGAGCTGCGCCTGACCGGCCTCCTGCCGGCCGCGAAGCTGGCGAAGGTCGCCGTCGCCGGCACCGGCCGGGTCGAGCTGTTCTCGACGCAGGTGCTGGGCTCGGGCGCGGTCGTCGCCGGGGCGACGGCGGGGCAGTTCCGCGCGCTCTACTCGAGGCTTGACGGCGCGCTCCCCGCCGACCTGGCGGGTGCGTGCGCCTTCTGCACCGCCGTCGATGCCGCCACCGGCGTCGTGGTGCCGGTCGGCGGGATGCCGGGAGGCCAGCCATGAGGCCCCGGCAGCACGGCTCAAGGCACCCGGGCAGGCGCTCCTCCGCGGCGATTCTGGCCGGGGCGCTTGTCCTGGCCGGGCTCGCCGCCACCGCGGCCGAGGCCGGGCGATACCACGTGACCGGGAGCATCGCGGCGGCGGGTGACGGCAGCGCCAGCGGCGGCGGCTACCGGCTGCAGTACGTCGTCGGCGCCGGCACCGCCGGCGCCGGCAACGCCGCGAGCCGACGCGTCGAGCACGGCTGGCGGCTTGAGACGCCGGCGCCCTTGCGCTATCGGTTTCGTCTCGAGCCCGGGTGGAACCTCTGCGGTGCCCCCGGCATCAGCGACGCCAGTATCGCGTCGATCTTCCGCGGTGCAGCCGGCGCCCCGATCAAGGTCGGGGGTGTCCAGTACCACGCCGCCGACGGCAGCCTGGTGACGCCGGCCGAGGCCGACCCGCTCCTGGCCCAGGAGTCCTTCTGGGTCTTCAGCTACTGGGGCGGCCTCGGGGAGCCATTCTACGCCGTGGATGCGCCCCAGCCCGACGACGGCAGCCGCTGGCAGGACGCCCTGCAGCCCGGATGGAACCTCTACTCACCACCCTACGTCGTGACGGTCCCCGGTCCGGCCGACGGCTCGCGGATCATCTCGGTGTGGCGCTGGGACCCGGCGGCCGCCCTCTACGAGCCGGTGCTGTCGCCGCGGCTTCTCGAGCCCCTGCAGGGATACTGGATCTTCGTAGCGCCCACAGCGGCGCCTTGAGAGGAGTCAGCATGGCTTGTCGGTTGTGGTTGTGCCGAGGCGGCCTGGCGCTGGTTCTGGCCGTGTTCATCGCAGCCGTGCCGCGGCTGCGGGCTGAGCCCGCCTTTGAGGCGGCCGCGGTGACGCAGGCCCGCGCCGACCTCGAGGCCGGGCGCTATGCGGAGGCCCGCGAGGGCCTGCGGCAGGCCTTCCGAGAGGACCCCGCCAACGTCGACATCAGCTTCCTCATGGGCCAGGCCGCCATGGGGATGGAGGACTACGAGGCGGCCGCGGCGGCCTTCGACCGCGTCCTGATGATGCGTCCGGATGCCGCCCGGGCGCGCCTCGAGCTGGCGCGTGCCTACGCCCACCTCGGGCTCTATGACGTCGCCGAGGAGCTCTTCCGGGAGGTCGACCGCCAGCCGGAGACACCGGATGGGGTGCGCCGCAGCATCGGGGCCTACCTCGAGCAGATCGCGGCGGCGCGCTCGCCACATGCCTTCAGCGGCGTGATGACGGTGGCCTTCGCGCGCGATAACAACGCCCGCATCAGCCCGGATGGTGCCGTCGTCCTGCCCGGCCTGCCGCCGCTGAGCGTCCCGGTCGAGCGCGACCTCTACGCGGCTCAGAGCCTGCTCCTGCAGCACCAGCTCGCCCTGTCGCCGGGGCGGCGCCTGGCCTGGGCCACGGAGCTGCTGGGGTACAACGCCCTGTACCGCGACGAGGACGACCTCGGTGTGCAGTACCTCCGCCTCGACACGGGGCCGCGCTGGCGGCACGGCCGCGCGCTCCTGGGCCTGGGCCTCAACGGCGGCTGGATGATCAAGGACGACGACCGCTACCTCGGCTCCTGGGGCAGCCGTGCCTTCGCCGACGTCGCGCTGAGCCGGGCGGCGGCGGTGCGTGTCGAGGTCGCCGGCGAGCGTCGGCGCTACTGGCAGGAGCGCGACGCCGACGGCACCGCGGCGAGCCTGGCGGTGCGCCCGACCTGGGTGCGCGGCCGCCACGCGTTCAGCGCCGAGGCCGGCCTGGAGACGCACCGGGCGCGTGAGGGCTGGGAGGCCTACGACAAGGCCTTCGTCAGCCTCGGCTACCAGATGGCCCTGCCCTGGCGGCTGACCCTGCTCACGGGCTGCGGCTGGGAGCACTGGCGTTTCGACGACCCCGAGCCGCTGGCGGCGCGGCGTCGACGCGACGACGTCGCCAGCCTCAGCCTGGGCCTGCGCCGGCGCCTGAGTGCGCGCGCCAGCGCCGAGATCCGGCACCGTTTCGAGACCGCGGACTCGACCAGCGATCTGTATGACTACGAGCGCCAGGTCACCGTCCTGAGCCTGACCTGCGCCTTCTGAGCCGGCCCGGCGCTGGCGCCGGGTCAAGGAGGTCCTGACATGGAACATCGTCACGACGCCGGCCGCCGCCGTATCGGCGCCTGGGTCTTCTGGGCCGTCTGGGTGCTGACCGGGCCGCTCCTGCTGGCCGACGCGCCGACGGCGGCGGGCCTGGTCGTGGCCGTGCGCGGCGAGGTCACGATCACGCCGGCGGGTGGCGCGGCGCGGCCGGTCGTCCTCAAGGACGAGGTCCGTCAGCACGACACCCTGCGCACGGGGGCGCGCGGCCGCCTGCAGATCTGTTTCGAGGACGACACCATCCTGAGCCTGGGACGCAACACCCAGATCGAGATCAGCGAGTTCGTCTTCAAGCCCAGCGATGGCCAGGGCGCCATGGGCCTGAACATCAGCGAGGGTGTCTTCCGCGTCGTCGGCGGCATCATCATGAAGATCGCGCCGGAGAACTTCCGCGCCGAGACGCCGACGGCCACCATCGGCATCCGCGGCTCGTCCTTCGCCGCCGAGGCCACCGCCAGCCGGACCCGGGTGGTGCTCCTGGGGACGACCGGGGCGGGCATCACGGTCAGCAACGACGACGGCTACCGCATCGTCTACGTCCCGGGCACCGGCGTGGCCGTGGCGCTCGGGCAGGCACCCGGGCCGGTGCGGTCCATGGATGCGGTGGCCGCGGCCCTGCTCGGGCAGACCAGCGTCGGCGGCGCCGGGGCCGCGCCGGGCGCGGAGGACGGCAGCGGCGGCGGGCAGGACGACGGCGCCGCGGTCGACCCGCAGGGCCTGATCCCCGGCTACCGCACGGAGACCGAGGCCCGCCTGGCGGTAGCCGAAGAGCCGCCTGACGGCAGCCTGCCCATGGGCGATGGCACGGCCATCGGCCTGGATCTCGCCAACGGCTGGGCTCTGCGCACGCTGTCGCCGGACGAGATTGCGGTCACGGTGGGCCTCGAGGATGGCCGCCCGAGCCGCGTCGAGAGCGGCGGGATGGTCCTGCACGCCCCCGGCACCAGCAACAGCGCCGATACCTTCCCGGACGGCCCGGCGACGGGCCCGGGGCTGCTCTTCACCTTCACCGACGGCCGCATCGCCGGCAACAGCGCCGTGACCGTGAGCCGCGGCAGCATCGTTCCTGTCGGCACCGACGCCGACATCGAGACCTGGGGCCAGTGGGAGATGGACATTGCCGACCCGAATGGCACAGCCAGCCACCGCGTCGTCGGCCTCTGGCAGGCCACCAGCCTGGCCAGGACGGCCACCGAGGTCGTGCGCGGCCTCCTCCTCGGCGCCGATTTCACCGGGTCCTACCGCGGCAGCGCGCACTGCCTGCGCAATGGCGCCGAGCGCTTCGACGGCACGGCCCGCTTCGATCTCGACTTCCGCAACAACGCCTTCACCGGCGCCATGGACTTCGCCGGCGACGGCGGCCCGGCGATGGATGTCGCGGGGAGCATCGGCGAGGGCGGCGTGCAGGGCCGGGTCACGACCATCCATGGCGACAGCGCCGTGCGCTCGTCATCGCTGCGCGGCGCCTTCCATGGCGAGACCGGGCAGTCCCTGCAGGGCGCCTTCGACGCCCAGTCGGCGGCCAACCGCTACATCGGCATCTTCGCGACCTCGCGTCGGGAGAGCCCGCCGAAGGCCGCGCCGCGGCCGTAACGCCGGCTCCCCCGGCACGGAAAGGGGTCCTGCCCGGGCCGCGGGATGCGGCTGTCAGAACTCGGCGCTGCCGGGCGTCCGCGGGAAGGGAATCACGTCGCGGATGTTGTGCATGCCGCTGCAGAACTGGACCATGCGTTCGAAGCCCAGTCCGAAGCCGGCATGAGGGACGGTGCCGAAGCGTCGCAGGTCGAGGTACCACCCGTAGTTCTCGGGAGGCAGCCCGGCCTGGCGCAGGCGGTCGCAGAGGACATCGAGGCGTTCTTCGCGCTGGCTGCCGCCGATGATCTCGCCGACCTCGGGCAGGAGCACGTCCATGGCCGCGACCGTACGCTGGTCGTCATTGAGGCGCATGTAGAACGCCTTGATCTCGCGCGGGTAGTCGGTGACGACGACGGGGCCCTTGCAGACGACCTCGGTGAGGTAGCGCTCGTGCTCGCTCTGCAGATCGATGCCCCAGGAGACCGGGAAGTCGAAGGCGACGGTGGCCTTCTCCAGGTGAGCGACCGCCTCGGTGTAGGTCATGCGTTCAAAACGGCTGGCGGCGAGGTGCTCGAGGCGTTTCAGGAGGCCCTTGGAGACGCGCTGGTCGAAGAAGGCGAGGTCGGCGGGGCAGTGCTCGAGGACGGCGCTGAAGAGGAAGCGCAGGTAGTCCTCGGCGAGGGCGGCGTCGTCGCTGAGGTCGGCGAAGGCCATCTCCGGTTCGATCATCCAGAACTCGGCCAGGTGCCGCCGCGTGTTGGAGTTCTCGGCGCGGAAGGTCGGCCCGAATGTGTAGATATTGCCGAGGGCGCAGGCGTGGGTCTCGCCTTCGAGCTGGCCGCTGACGGTGAGGTTGGCGCGGCGTCCGAAGAAGTCCTGGGCGTAGTCGACGAGGCCGGTCTCGGGGAGGCGCGGCGGCTTCTCCAGGTCGAGGGTGGTGACCTGGAACATCTCCCCGGCGCCCTCGCAGTCGCTGGCCGTGATGATCGGCGTATGCACGTAGAGGAAGTGGCGTTCGTGGAAGAACCGGTGCGTGGCGAAGGCGAGGGCATCGCGCAGGCGCATGACCGCCCCGAAGGTATTCGTCCGCGGCCGCAGGTGGGCCACCTCGCGCAGGACCTCGAAGGAGATGCGCTGCTTACCGAGCGGGTAGGCGGTCGGCTCGCAGTGCCCGAGCACCCTGACCTCGCTGGCCCGCAGCTCGACCGCCTGGCCGCTGCCCGGCGAGGCCACCAGGGCGCCTTGGACAACCACTGAGGCGCCCGGATGCAGACGCAGGACGTCGCTCTGGTAGTTCGCCAGCGACTGGTCGGCGACGACCTGGAGATTGCCGAAGGCCGAGCCGTCGTTCACCTCGATGAAGGAGAAGCCGCCCTTGCTGTCGCGCCGGGTGCGCACCCAGCCGCCGACGGTCACCGTCTCGCCGACGACCGGCGCCTCGAGAATGGTGCGAACCAGGGTCCGTTTCATAGTCACCTAGCGCCTTCTGTTAATAGGATGGAAGGATGGAAGGATGGATGGAACGATGGAACGATGGAACGATGGAACGATGGAATGATGGAAGGGGGAAGCGCGGCTTGCGGCCGGCGCCACGTGCCGGTGACCGAGCTGGTGCGCGCTTCCATTCCGGGCTCTGCAGTCAGGGCACTCACCCATGCCGTCGTCTGTCAGCCTCCCTCAGAGCAGGACGATGCCGGCCTGGCGACAGGCCGTGGTCATGGCCGCGGGCCAGAGGCCGGCCTGGATTTCGCCGATGTGGGCTTTCTGGAGGTAGAGCATGCAGAGCCGCGACTGGCCGATGCCGCCGCCGATCGACAGGGGCATCTCGCCGGCGAGCAGCCGGCGGTGCCAGTACAGCGAGCGGCGCTGCTCCTGGCCGCGGATCGCCAACTGCCGGGTCAGGGCCTCGGCATCGACGCGGATGCCCATGGACGAGAGTTCGAACGGGGCATTCAGGACCGGGTTGTGCACGACGATGTCACCGTTGAGGCCGCGGCGGCCCGGGCCGCTCGGGGTGGTCCAGTCGTCGTAGTCCGGGGCGCGGCCGTCGTGGATGCTGCCATCCGGGAGTTCGCCGCCGATGCCGATCACGAAGATGGCGCCGTACTGGCGGCAGGCCGCCGCCTCGCGCTGGCGCGGCGTCAGGTCGGGGTACTGCTCGAGGAGCTCCTCGCTGTGGACGAAGGTGATCTCCTCCGGCAGGAACGGCGTCAGGCAGCGGTACTCGTGGCAGATGTAGCGTTGCGTGCGGCGGATGACGTCGTAGATGCGGCGGACGATGGTCTTGAGGAAGTCGAGGTGGCGCTCGGCCGGGGTGATGACGCGTTCCCAGTCCCACTGGTCGACGTAGATCGAGTGCAGGTTGTCGACATCCTCGTCAGGCCGCAGGGCGTTCATGTCGGTGTAGAGGCCGGTGCCGGGCTCGAACTCGAGGTCGGCCAGGGTCAGGCGTTTCCACTTGGCCAGCGACTGCACGACCTCGGCCGTGACGCCCGGCAGGCCGCGCAACGGAAACGACACCGGCTTCTCGGTGCCGTTCAGGTCGTCGTTGATACCCGTGCCCGCCTGCACCAGCAGCGGCGCGGTGACGCGGACCAGGTCCAGCTCGCAGGCGAGATTGACCTGGAAGAACTCCTTGATGGCGTGGATCGCCTTCTCGGTCGCGATCGGCGACAGCAGGGCGCGGTACTCGGGAGGGGTGATCAGCGTGCTCTGCATCCTGGACCTTTCTCTGGCGCAACCGTCGCGGCGGGCAAGAGACAGCCTTGCCGCCCCGCCAATCCGCTCGGGAGCGCCTGCCTGGCGTCGGTATCCGACGCAATGGGTGGGTAATGTACCTCCTCGGGTGCGGTCCGGAAAGACCATGGCGACGGCGGGGGACTCCCAGGAAGGGACCCAAGCGACCCAAGCGACCCAAGGGACTCCAGGATGGGGTCGCCGAGGATCCTCGTGCCGCTGAGGCCCACCGGCTCCCCGGTGTCCCCGGTGTCCCCGGTGTCCCTGGCCTTGCCCGGTGCCGCCCTGCCCATCGCGGCGGCAGATTGGCACGTCCCGGCAATGGCGGTATACTCTTCGGCGAGAGGCGCGGCGACGCCGGGGCGCCGCCGCGACGATGCCGTCGGTCGACCCACCCGTGCGTAGGGATAGGCAACCGTGATCACACAGAAGAACGCCCTGGCCATGATGCTCACCCTCGCGTCGCTGAGCTGTGCCGCCGCCGAGACCGCTGACCCGCGTGTGGCCTACCAGCCGGACATTGTCGGCGTCGATCGGCTCTTCATGGTCGTGCTCAAGGCGCCGGCGGCGGCGCCGGCCATCGGGGTGACGCTGCCCGACGCGGTGGTCCTGCTGGACCAGACGCGCCTGCCGACCACCGCGGACCAGCGCCGGTACTACTTCCGGAGTGTCAAGCCCAGCCCGAAGGCCGACCTGGTCTTCGCCCACCCGGAAGGCCCGGTGACGGTCTCGATCACGATCTGGTCCTTCGAGGACCTGCGCGAGTTCCGGACGCTGAAGGACCACGTCCTGCCGCGGCGCTGGCCGCTCGGCGAGACACTGCCGGAGATGAAGACCGGCCAGACCCTGACCGACCCGCCCGGGGTGCGCCAGCCGACCGGCGAGAAGGGCAGCCGCTACTGGCTGGACTTCAGCGATGACGACATCTGGTCGCTGCAGCCCGACAGCACCATCCCGCGCTGGCACTGGGTGAATGTCTCCGGCGGCTGCCCGACGCACGGCACCGAGGTGTACAACCGGGTCGCCTTCTACCCCTGGCTCGACGAGATGGACCGCCCGCTGCGCAGCTACGCGGTCGCGACGGTGCCCTACGCCTGGAAGATCAAGTGCCCGATCGGCCAGGAGCTCTATCCGTCCAACGACTTTGCCAAGGGCGACTTCACCAGCGGCGAGTTCCCGGACGACGGCATCGGCGGCGGCTATGTGGCTCCCGACGGCCGACACTACGGCTTCATCGCCGAGATCAGCCAGTCCTACGCACACAAGATGCTCAACGTCGCCCCGCAGTGCGCCGCCGAGTACCTCAAGACCGGCGATCCGGCCTACGTGCACAAGGCCCTCGTCGCCTTCTCGCGGCTCGCCGTCGAGTGGTCCTACCTGGCGACCATGACGCAGCACCGCCACCGCAACAACGTCGGCCAGGTCGAGCGGCTCGGCCCGGCGCCGTTCAGCGAGGGGCCCTGCCTGTACGGCAGCGGCTTCACCATCTACTGCATCGACCTCCCGGGGTACCAGATGAGCCACGCCGAGGCCTACGACCGGATCTTCCCGGCGATCGACCAGGACGAGGCCATCCTGCCCTACCTGCAGAGCAAGGGCTACGCCATCGCCACGCACGAGGAGCTGCGGCGCTTCATCGAGGAGAACCTCTTCGCGGTCTGGATGCAGGGCTCCATGGACGGCGCCACGCACTCCAACGAGCCGTTCATGCAGATGGGCCTGGCCCGCATGGCCGAGGTCCTCAACTACGAGCGCGGCAACGAGTTCATGGACTGGCTCTACGACTCGCCCGGCGGCCAGATGCGCTACTTCGTCACCAACAGCTTCTTCCGCGACGGCGCCGCCTACGAATCGACGAATGGCTACAACAGCATGCACGTCACCGGCATGGGCCCGGTGGTCGAGTCCATCGAGCACCTGCGCCGACTCCGTCCTGAGACCTACCCTGAGAGCACGTACCCGAACTTCGCCTCGAGCCGCCACTACCGCAGCGTCTTCGACTTCTGCATGAACATCGTCAACATCGACCGGCTCGGGCCGCGTGTCGGCGACTGCGGTGCGCATCCGCAGTACAGCATCCGCCCGAAGACGACGGCCTGCGACGCCTCGCACGCCGCCCTCGAGCATGCCTACCGGGTCTTCGGCGGGCCGAAGTTCGCCTGGGCCCTGGCGCGCTCGCCGGGGTGGCGGCCGTCGGCGGACTTCCCCTTCACGCGCGAGCAGATCGAGGCGGAGGCCAGCCAGTGGCCGGAAGACTGGAATGACCCCAGCCGCCTCCAGGATGGCTACGGGCTGGCCATGCTGCGCTCCGGCAAGGGCGACCACAAGCGTGCCCTGTGGATGATGTACGGCCGCGCCAAGGGCCACACCCACGACGACCTCCTGCACCTCGGCCTGGACGCCTTCCAGAGCGAGATTCTCGGCCACATGGGCTACCCGCGCAACTGGGGCGCCTGGGAGTCGAACTGGATGACGCAGAACCAGGCCCGTCAGGTGCCCTTCGTGCAGATGACCGCCACGGCGCAGCTCTTCGCCGACGCCGGGCCGGTGCACCTCGCCGAGGCCTACGCGCAGGCCTTCACCGACCGCGTCGGCCAGGGCGAGGGCTATCGGGTCGACCGCGACAACTGGCAGCGCCGGCAGCTGGTCCTGATCGACGTCACGCCGGAGAGCTTCTACGCCGTCGATCTGTACCGCATCTTCGGCGGCCAGGAGCACTGGTGGACCTTCCATGCTCAGGAGGGCGAGTTCACCACCGCCGGCCTGGATCTGGTGCGCCAGCCGACCGGCACCCTGGCCGGCCCGGAGGTCCCCTATGGCGACGAGGCCTGGCTCAAGGCCAAGGGCAGCAGCAAGAATGTGTACGGCTGGCGCGGGCCGTGGTTCGCGTTCCCGCACCTGTACAACGTCGAGCGCGCCACGCCGAGCGGCGTCTGGCATGCCGACTGGGCGCTGAAGGGCGCCGACGGCCTGCACTTCCGCCTGACCGTCGCCGACGCCCCCGGCGCCGAAGCGATTCTGTGTGACGGCAAGTCGCCGGCGGGCGCCTCGCCCTACGAGATGAAGTGGGTCCTGCAACGCAAGGCCAGCGAGGGCAGCACGGCCTCGCAGATCGTCAGTCTGATGGAACTCTACCGCGGCGAGCCGCTGATCAAGTCGGTGCGGCCGCTGGAACTGACGGGCTCGGACGAAGCCGGCTTCAGCGCCTGCGGCCTGGTGGTCGACCTCGGCCACCGCGTCGACACCCTCTTCGCCTCGGCCGACGCCAGCGTGCCGCGCACCGCGCCCGGCGGCTTCGAGTTCGCGGGGCGGTTCGGGATGGTCTCGGAGCAGGACGGCAAGCCGGTCAACCTCGTCCTCATCGGCGGGACTGTCCTGCGCCGCAACGGCGTCGGCATCACCACCGAGAAGGCCGAGGAGCGCGCCCGCATCACGGCCGTCGACCGCAAGGCCGGCACGGTCACCATCGCCGCAACGCCGCCGGCACCCCAGGCGCTGGTCGGGAAGTACGTCTTCATCAACAACTCGGTGCGCCGGGTGACCCTCCAGGTCACGGCGGTCGAGACGACGCCGGCGGGGACAGTCCTGACCCTCGACCTCGACCCGCTTATCGGCACCGGCCTGGTCACCGGCGCCGGGGCCGACCGGGTGCTGACCTCGACGCCGTTTGCCCTGCGCGGCCACCGCTACTACCACGGCGCCCGCCTGGTCAACGCCGCCGGCACCGCGGAGTACCGCCTCGCCGGCGTCACCAGCGCCGGCTTCGCGCTGATCGACCTCCAGGAACACCCCGAACTCCGCCAGGAGCACCTCGCAGCGGCCTTCCCGAATGGCACCTGGTTCGAGATCTTCGACTACGGCGTCGGTGACGAGCTGAGCTGGCCGACGATCGTGAGCCTGTCGCAGCCCTGAGCCGAGAGGACCGCCATGCCGCCAGGTGGCCTGCCTTGAGCCAACCGCGAGAAGCAATGCGCGTCGCGTGGTCGAGGCAGGATCGCCTGCAGCCGCAGAAGAAGGGACACGGAGCCATGCACCGAGCACTGCGCACGGGTCTGATAGAGACGACGCGGACGGCCTGCCGGCGGATCATGGCCCTCGGCCTGGCCGGTGCCATGGCCGCGACGATGGCGTCGGCCCGGGCGACCGACGACGCGGCACGCTACCGCGTCACCCTGACCGCGCCCGCCTCCCTGGCTCTGCCGGGCGGCGCGCCCCAGGGCGGGGATTACTACCGCGCGCCGGACGGCACCTGGAAAGCCCTCGAGACCCGCCGCGAGGCCGAGCGGCCGGTCGTCTTCACCCTGACGCCGGGTCAATGCAGCCCGGCGGGCACCGTCGACGTCCTCCTCGGCCGGCCGGAGTGGATGGCCCTGGCGGACGACCAGCCGCCGCGGGTGACCGCCCTGACGGTCGACGGCACGCCGCGGCCGGTCGACGGCACCGCCCTGGCGTTGGGAACCCTCCCCGGAAGCGGCGCGGTGATTGAGCTGGCGTTCTCGGATGATGCGAATCCCTTGTCGGCCGAGGCGCTGCGGCTGCACCTGACTCCGGATCCCGGCCCGGGGCTGCAGGTCGAGACCGCGGTGGCGGCGCCGCCCGAGCGCAGCGGCCGCGTGGTGCTGCGTCTGAAGGACCTGCCGCCGGGCGCCTACCGTGGCGAGCTGCGGCTGTCCGACCGCGCTGCGGCAGTGAACGAGGCCGTGTACAGCCTGTCCTTCGAGGTCTTCGGGATCAGCGTCAGTGCCGACCGCCAGGAGATCGCCCTGGTCGGCGCCGGCGCCGACTACCGCTTCAGGCCCGACCAGGAGCGGCAGCTCCTCCTGCCCGGCGGCACCTGGGCGAAGCTGACGACGCGTCACGGCTCGAGCTGGCTATACCCGCGCGAGTTCACCGCGGTGGAGGTTCGTCGAGACCGGCCCGGCGAGCAGACCGCGGTTGTGACGGCCAGTGTCAAGGGCCTCGACGGCAAGCCCGTCGAGGGCTTGGGCGAGCTGCAGTTCGAGCTGACGGTCCGTGCCGACAGCCCGGCCCTTCTCGTCACCTCGCGGTCGGTCAACCGCGCCACCGCAGCGGCCGAGATGAACGCGAGCTGGGGCTGGTTGCCGGCGCCCTACTATGTCACCTCGGCCGGCAGGCAGGAGTGGCGCGGCAAGGCGAAGAATACCTACGTCGATGTCGGCCACTGCGGCTGGCTCTGGCTGGCGCCGAGCCGCCAGGACGGCCCCGGGCTGGCCTGGCTCTCGCCGATGAAGTTTGGCGAGAGCCGCTTTGACACGATGCTCCTCTATTCGGAATCGGGCTCCCGCGCGACCGGGGCCGGCGTCGAGATCCGCTTCGTCATCGCGCCGGCCGGCGACGCCGAGACGGCGGCGCGGCTGCATGCGGACGCCATCGCGCGCGGGGACCTCCCGGCAGCGGCCGCGGCGGAGCCCGCCGCAGCGGCGCCGCGCTAACCTGGATGGTTCGCGACGCGCGGAGGCTTGGCTCACAATCCACGTTCGCCGCAATGTGTTGCGGCGGAAGCTCCGACGCGCGTCGCGTTGCGCCGCGTGCTCAAGGTCAGCCCTGAGCAAGAGGCCGCAGGGGCCTCGCGTCGAAGCCCGTAGGACAGAGACGCGGGACGGAAAGGACGACGACCATGCCGAAGTTCGCCGTGATGACCTTCATGTTCAGGCCCTGGTGGCGTGACGGCCGGGTGACGCACGAGGCGCTCCTGGCCGGCTTTGCCGCGGCCGGGGCGCAGGGCGTAGAGCCCTTCCACCGTGACTTCGTCGAAGAGCCGGACCTCCTGCCGCGCTACCGCCGGGCTCTGGCCGATGCCGGCCTGCGGGTGGCCGCGGTCGATGTCATGTGCAACCTGGTCTATGCCGACGCGGCGCAGCGCCAGCAGGGCCGCGACGAGCTGCGCCGCGGCCTGGATATCTGCCGTGAACTCGGCGCCGACATCGCCCACGTCGCCGGGCATCGCCTCGTCGGCGATGTCACCCCCGCCGATGGCCGCCGTATGATTGCCGAGGGCCTCGCCGAAGTCGCCGAGAGCGCCCATCGCGACGGCATGGTCCTGGCCATCGAGGACTTCGACCCCTCGCCGACGCTGATCTGCTCGGCCGACGACTGCCTCGAGGTCATGCGGCTCTCAGGCGGCGTCGTCAAGCTGGTCTTCGACACGGGGAACTTCCTGGCCGTGGGCGAGCGCGCCGACGAGCAGTTCGACCGTCTGGCCGAGCACATCTGCCACTGCCACTTCAAGGACTTCACCCTCGCCGATGGCACCCGGCGCGGCTGCGACCTCGGCACCGGCGTCGTGCCGAACGCCGTCGTCGCCCGCCAGCTCCGCCGCCGCGGCTTCGCCGGCTGGGTCGCCCTCGAGACCCGCGGCCGCGCCGATGTCGCGCCGAACGACGCGGTGGCGCGCGAGCTGCCCCTGCTGATGTCGTGGTTCGCCTGAGATCCTGCGCGGAGGCACATCCCATGCGGCTGATACGGCGTGGCCTGGCTGTCGGTGTCCTGGGGCTGTCGGCAGTGTGGCTGCCGACGGCGTGGTGTCAGCCGCAGGCCGCGTCGGCCGCGGCGACGGCCGCCCCGGCGAGTCAGGCGGTCGACGCGCCCCCGGCGCGTGACATCGTCATCGACGGCGTCCTCGACGAGGAGGCCTGGCGCGGCGGGCCCTGGCACAGCGGCTTCACCGCGCCCGGCAGTGGCGCCGCGGCGGCGACGTCCACGCGCTTTGCGGTGCGCCACGGCGAGGCCTGCCTCTACCTGGCGGCCGTCATGGACGAGCCGCTCATCGCCGACCTCAAGCACGCCGCCACCGGCCGCGACGGCCGCGACCTCTGGCGCGATGACTGCGTCGAGTTCATGGTCGACCCGACCGGCGACCGCGTCGAGTATGTCCACCTGGCCATCAATGCCAACGGCGCTCTCTATGACTCCCAGGTGCGCCAGGGCGGCCACGTCGCCACCCGCGAGTGGAACTCGACGGCGGCCGTAGCCGCCAGCATCGGCGCCGCCGGCTGGTCGGTCGAGGTGGCGCTGCCCTTCGCGGATCTCGGGCTGGAAGCCCGCTCGGCGCGGCAGCCCTGGGCCATCCAGGTGGCCCGCGAACGCCATGCCACCGGAAAACTCGAACTCAGCGCCTACGTGCCCTCGGGCGGGTCATTCCACGTGCCGTCGACCTACGCGCCCCTGCACCTCCTCGAGGCCGACCTGTCGCGCTTCCTCTGGGAGGTCCGGGTACCCCAGAACGACCTCGTCGTCGGTACCCCGGACGGCCTGCGCTATCAGTTCCAGGCCGCGATCGGCAATGGCACCGGCGCCGCCCGCGACGCCGTGCTCACCGCCATCCTGCGGAATCCGAGTGGCGAAAGGCGCTCGACGACTGCCGCCCGGCTGGCCACCCTCGGCCCGTCGCAGTCCGTCGCGCTGGAGGTGCCGGTCCCCGCGACCGGGCGCAGCCTCCTGACCCTCGAGATTGCCGACCGTGAGCGCCCCGACGCCATCCTGGCGCGTCGGCAGGCGCCGGTGGTCCTCGAGCACACGCCGGTCCGTCTGACCGTCCTGAGGCCCTGCTACCGCGATACGATCTACGCCACCGAGGCCCTCGGTGAGGTCGTCGTGCGCGCCGAGCTGCTCCTCCCGGCGGAGGCTCGGCGCGGCGCCGCAGTGACGGCGCGGCTGCAGTCCGGCGAGGGCGCCGGTGGCGCCATCATCGCCAGTGCCGAGGCGGTTGCCGACGGCGGCGCGGTCGAGTTGCGTCTGGCGGCCGGGGGCCTGCCGGTCGGTCGCCACCGCCTGGCAGTCGAGGCGGCCCTGGCCGACGGCCGCCGCCTCGAGGCCGAGACGGCCATCACCCGTGCCGCGCGCGTCGACCACGAGTGGCGCCTCGACGAGGAGCGCGTCCTGCGTCACAACGGCGAGCCGGTCCTGCCGTACGGGTGGTTCTCGGCGCCGGCCGACGAGGCAGCGGCCCTGGCCACGGAGGGCGTCAACGTCATCCTCGACTACAATGCCCAGTGGTTCCCGCCCGAACGCACCCTCGCCTGGCTCGATGATCTGCACCGCCACGGCCTCTACGGGACCTTCTACCCCTGGCCCAGCGCTGCCTTCATGAAGACCCTCAGCGGGCCGGTCTCGCCCGAGGACGAGGCGGCGCTGCGGGCGCGGGTGCGGGCCTTCCGCCAGCATCCGGCCCTGATGGCCTACTACCTCTGGGACGAGCCCGAGCTGCGCCCGCTGGAGCCCGAACGCGCCGAAGCCCTGTACCGCATCATCGCTGACGAGGACCCGTACCACCCCTGCATCATGCTCAACGACTCGCTGCCCGGCATTCACGCCTACCGCCTCGGCGGCGACATCCTCATGCCGGATCCGTATCCGCTCTTCGTGCGCGGCGGCCTCTCCGGGCGGCCCATCGAACACACGGCGCGCTTCATGCGGGCCTGCCGCGAGGCGAGCGCCGGCGGCAAGACCTGGTGGATCACGCCGCAGGCATTCGACTACTACATGAACAAGGAGAACAGCCGGGCGCCGAACCTGGTGGAGCTGCGCAATCAGCAGCTTCAGGCGGTGATCCACGGGGCGCGCGGTTTCATCTGGTACACCTACAGCCACCGCCACAACGTCGTCGACCTCGACCTCGGGATGCCCTTCATCGGCCGCGAGGCCGCCCGCCTGCGCGACGCCATCCTGGCGCCCGAGCGGCCCGGCGCAGTCACCTGGGAGGCCGAGGCCGCGGAGCACCTCCAGGCGGCCCTGCGCCGGGTCGGTGACGACCTGGTGCTCTTCGCGGTCAACACCCGGACCGCGCCTCAGAATGCCACCTTCACCCTCGCGGGCGACGTGCCGAAGGCCCTCTACGTGGTCTCGGAAGGTCGCACGGTGACCCTCGACCAGGGGCGCTTCAGCGACCGCTTCGATCTCTACGAGGGCCACATCTACACCACCCGGCGCGACCTCGCGGAGGGCCCGACGCTGGCCGACGCCCAGGCCGCCATCGCCCGCGAGCTGGCGGCCCGCCGCAAGCCCGGCAACCTCGCCCTCAGGGACCTCGGCACCACGGTCACGGCCTCATCGACGCACACCTACGCGGGAGCGCTCTGGATGACGACCGATGGCGCTGTCCGCGGCAACGGCTGGCGTGATGGGACACCGAAGGAGTACCCGGACTGGCTGCAGGTCGAGCTGCCGCAGCCCGCCGCGGTGGGCCGTGTCGAGGTCTACAGCGGCACCATCACCGCGGCGGAGGTGCAGGTCCAGCAGGATGGCCAGTGGCGCACGGCGGGGCCCCTGACGCCGCAGCCCGAAGGCCCCCTGGTGGCGCGCTTCACGCCGCTGCCGGCGGCGGCGGTGCGCGTGGTCATCACCCAGGGTCGTGAGGACCTCTCGGCGATCACCGAGATCGAGATCTACGGGGAGTGAGCGCCCCGGCGGCGACGGGCGGGAGACCACCGGCAGAGCCGTGAGTCCCCCGCCTGCACGAATCGTCCGCGTCTGGCCGCAACCGTCCGGCCGAGGCGACGTCGTCAGGCGAAGCGGATGACCTGCTCGGCGCTGCCGAGGGTCAGGGCCAGCCGGGCGACGTACTCGCTGGTGGCCGGGAGGCCATCCTGGCGGTAGGGGTTGTGGGGCACCACGGGGTAGCTCAGCGCCGCGCCCGGCGGCAGGGTGATGGTACGTCCGCGCCACTGGATCCGCCCGCCGTTCGCTCCCATGCGCCGCTCGATCTGGGCGGCGTGATGGACGGTGACCTCGTCGGCATCGAAGCGCAGGACCTCGCCGGCGGCGACGCGCAGGGTGAGCACCCCTTCGTAGACGTCCTCAGCACGGCCGCCCGGCAGTCTCTGGAAGCCGACCTCGATGCCGCCCTCGGTGAGCGCGATGCGGATCTGCAGGGTGTCGTCGCCGAAGGCATAGGCGGCGACGGCCTGCGTGCGGTCCTGCCGGACGACCCGGGCCGAGTCGGGGATGTAGGCTCGCCCGGCAGTGCAGCGTCGCAGGGTCGAGAAGCGCGGCATGGCCTTGCTGTTGCCGCCGCCGACCAGGTAGCCGGCCTGGCGGTGCCAGATCTCGACGAAATTCTGGGCATCGAGGATGAACCGGCTCGCGTGCTCGGCGGTGAGCTGCCAGCTCACGAAGGCGGTCCAGTCGGCGCTGTCCAGGCGCGCCGACGGCAGACCGCCGACCGCGCCCTCGGGCAGGCCGCCGGGCAGGCCGCCGCCACGGCTGACGACGAACTCGGGGAAGAGCGCAAAGAAGGCCAGCCCCTGAACGACCGGCGGCTCGCTCGAGGCCCTGAACTGAGTGGCGAAGCCGGCGATGCGCTGCAGGCACTCGCGGCGGCCGTCCGGTGTGCGCAGGTACGACGGCGGCAGGAAGATCATCGGCCGGGGCGAGTAGCGCATACGGCAGTCGGCAACAACAGCACTGGAGCCATCCGGGAAGGCGAAGAAGCGCTGGAAGGCCAGGAAACGCGACACCGCCGCGAGGGCCGCCGCGTCGCCCGAGGCCTCGGCGTAGAGCGAGACCGCCTGGGCCGTGACCATGCCGTAGTTCACGACAATGCCGCCGCCCTCGGGCCAGGTGCCGGTGTCGTCCTGGAAGGGCAGCACGTGCCGCCGGAAGAAGTCCTGTGCGAAGGCGGTCCAGGCCTCGACGCCGAAGTGCCGGCCGGCCTCGAAGAAGAGCAGCGCGTGCCAGGTGGCGTGGTTGCCGGGGAAGGCCGTGAGTCGCCGCGACGGCTCGCCATAGGCGCGTACGAAGGCATCGTAGAGCCCCTGCGTCGCACCGCGGATGGACGCCTCGAGGCGCTGCCGGAGTGCCGCCGAGCCGAGGCCGGCAGCCTGCATCAGCCGCAGCGACCGCAGCAGGAAGTAGTTCGACCACTCGCCGAAGTGGCGGCCCCAGTCGCGGCCGCGTGAGTAGTGCGGCGTCATGAAGTCGGCGGCGGTGATGCTGAGCATGTACTCGATGTTGCGCAGGGCGGCAGCGCGGAAACGCTCGCGTTCGGCGGGGTCATCCAGGCCGGGCAGGACGCCTTCGCTGAGCAGGAGGAGCGGCCAGTGTGCGAACTGGTTGTAGTAGGATGGGCCTTCGGCGTCGGGGAACTCGACCAGATCGGCGTCCATGCTGCCGCGCTCGCCGTAGAAAGGCAGCGCGGCGCGGCCCCAGGCGGCCATGAGGGCGGCCGACTCGGCCAGGATGGCGGCCGGTGTGGCGGTGTCGTCGAGGCTCTGCATGACGGTCTCTCCAGGCTGTCGCGCTCGCGTCGTGGGGCATCGTCCAGGTCCGGCCGGGGCCGGGTGCCGGGGGTCGTCAGGCGCCGAGGCGTCCGGCCACCGCCGGGGCGCCTCCCGCGTCTGCGGCCACGACTGTAGCGCGGCCCGGGCGCCCTGCCAAGGCCGCGCGGCGCGGGGCGCCCACGCGCCCGGCGCCGACCACGGCGCTGGACCTCTCCCCGGTGGCCACGGGGCCGCGGTCGGGGGCCTCTCAGAAAGAGACACAAGCGACACAAGGGACTCCAGGATGGGCCGCCGGGAGGCGCCGTGCCGCCAGGGCCTCCTCGCCTCCCTGGTGTCCTTCGCCACCCAAAGGTCCCTGGGGGCCCTGCCCTCCTGCAGGGCTGTTTGAAGATCGTGGCGGCGCTCACTCGGTCACCCTGGAGGGGTGCCAGATCGTAGCCGGGGGTCGCGCGCAGCACGACCCCCGGAAACGCGGATTGCACGCCGTGCACCCTGGAGGGGTGCCAGAACCGGACTTTCAAACAGCCCTGGCCCTCCTGCGCGCCGTGTTGCCGGGGGCGGCGCCGGGGCTATAGTTTAGGTCACTCCTGAATGCCCTCCGCGCCGGTGTGTGGGGGGCAGCACAGGCCTCAGCCCCGAACACAGGTAGGACCATGCCCGGTACTCACACGGTCGAGAAGATCGGCGGCACCTCGATGAGCCGTTTCGGCGAGATCATGGACAACGTGATCCTCGGCCGCCGCAAGCCCGCCGAGCTGTACCACCGCATTTTCGTGGTTTCCGCCTATGGCGGCATCACCAACCTGCTGCTCGAGAACAAGAAGACCGGCGCCCCCGGCGTCTACGGCCGTTTTGCGGCCGGCGACCAGGGCTGGACCGAGGCTCTCGAGGAGGTGCGCCGGCGCATGATCGAGTGCAACCGTTCCTTCGCCGGCATCGGCCTGGACCAGGCGGCCGCCGACGGCTTCGTCAACGAACGCATCGACGGCATCCGCGACTGCCTCGACGACCTCCAGCGCATCCGTTCCTACGGGCACTTCAACCAGCGCGACTACCTGCCGCCCACCCGCGAGCTGCTCAGCGCCGTCGGCGAGGCGCACAGCGCCTGGAACTCGGTGCTGATCCTGCGGAAGCGCGGCGTCAACGCCCGCCTGGTCGACCTCACCGGCTGGCGCGACACCGACATCACCGACCTCGACAGCGCCATCCGCCGCGCCTTCGCCGATGTCGATGTCGCCCACGAGATGCCCATCGTCACCGGCTATGTCAAGTACGACGAAGGGATCATGACCCGCTTCGACCGCGGCTACAGCGAGATCACCTTCAGCAAAATCGCGGTCATCACCGGGGCTCGCGAGGGCATCATCCACAAGGAGTACCACCTCAGCACCGGCGACCCGTCGGTCATCGGCGCGGACAAGGTCCAGGTGATCGGCAACACCAACTTCGACATTGCCGACCAGCTCAGCGACCTGGACATGGAGGCGATTCACTCCAAGGCCTCCAAGGAGATGGAGCTGTGCAACATCCCGATCCGGGTGAAGAACGCCTTTGATCCGGAGCACCCCGGGACGCTCATCCAACGCGACTACGTCTCGCCCGAGCCGCGGGTCGAGATCATCTGCGGCCGCAATGACATCGATGCCATCGAGTGATTCGATCCGGAGATGGTCGGACGGGCCGGCTACGACTTCAGGCTGGTGCAGGCCTTCGCCGACACCGGCATCAGCTTCATCGCCAAGAACACCAATGCGAACACGATCACGCACATGGTCCCGGAACGCCTCAAGCGCCTCGACGAGTGCGTGGCGCTGATCCGCCAGCGCCTGCCCGGCGCCCAGGTACACACGTACCCGGTCGGGATCGTCTGCGTCATCGGCACCAACATGCGCATCCCGGGGATGCTGGTGCGCGCCGCCAAGGCCCTGGCCGATGCCGGTATCAACGTCCTGGGCCTGGACCAGGCCCTGCGCCAGGTGAACATGCAGTTCATCGTCAGCCGTGACGACTTTGCCAAGGCCCTGCGCGAGCTGCACCGCGAGTTCGTCGAGCGCTGAGGCGTCGGGCCTGGCCGCGACAGCAGTCGGCATGCCGTCGCGCGGCGGCGCCGGGTAGAACACGGCGGACCATCGTTCGCCATGGGTGCTGGAGCGCGAGTGTCCACAGACGCGGACGCGTCCGCGAGCCGCGATGGCGTCGACAGCGCCACGGCCCGATCGTTCCTACGGGCGTTGGGGCGGCGCGGCCGGTGCCTCGGACCGGCCCATGAGGGACTCATGACCACCTCACCCAAAGCTCGGGCGCCGGTCGCCTGCGGCGTCGCCGGCTGGAGCTACCCGGACTGGCGTGAGACGGTCTACCGCCAGCCGCCCGCGCCGGTGCGGCAGCCCATGCTCTTCGACCTCCCGGCAGACCGGCCGGCGGCGGGTCGCGCGCCGGCGCCGGTGGCGCCGCTGACGTACCTCGCCGGCTTCGTCGACATGGTCGAGGTCAACAGCTCGTTCTACCGCATCCCAACGCCAGCCGTCACGGCCGGGTGGGCACGTCAGGTCGCGGCGGTGCCGGGGTTCTTCTTCACGGCCAAGCTGCACCAGGCCTTCACCCACGAGGGCCGCTGCGAGGCGGGCCTGGCGGCGCAGTTCCGAGAAGCGCTGACGCCGCTGCGCGAGGCCGGCCGGCTGCGGGCGCTCCTGGCGCAGCTCCGCTACGACGCCGCCGACACCCCGTCGCGACGCCGCGAGCTGTCGTGGATGGCCGCGCAGTTCGGGGCGCTGGCGCCCCTGGTGGTCGAGGTCCGCCACGTCTCCTGGCAGAGCCCGTCCGGAGTGGCCTTCCTGCGCGACCTCGGGGTGAGCATCGCGGTGCTGGACTACCCGACCGCGCGGGACTCGTTCACCGCCCGCGACAACCTCGGCGCGCCGGCCGGCTACTACCGCCTGCACGGGCGCAACCATGCCGCCTGGTTCGCCAGCCGTGACGGCAAGGCGCCGCACGAGCCCTACGACTACGACTACAGCGACGCCGAGATCGGCGAGCTCGCCGAGACCGCCCGAGCGCTCCTGCCCCAGGTGCGCAGCCTGACCATCGTCGCCAACAACCACTACCGCGGCAAGGGCCTCTCGACGGCGCTGCGTCTGAAGAGCGAGCTGTCAGGGCAGAGGGTGGCGGTCCCCCCTGCCCTCCTGGCGGCTTACCCGGCCCTGGAGCGCATCGCCGGCACTCAGGCCTGAGGACGCGTGTACGGGCAGGCCATGAGGCACATCTCGGCGACGCAGGGGCGGATCTTCAGGACCTTGTCCTGCAGCTTCATGCCCTCCGACAGCGCCTCGGCGGTGACCTCCTCGGGAACGGGGACATTGCTCTGCGAACCGGTGAGCTTGACGCCCTCGTCGGGGACGAGGCCATAGCGCAGGGCCCAGTCGCAGCGGCACTGGTCGATGAGGGTGAAGGCGAGCGGCGTGGCGCCGATGCGGACCTCGAAGGGCTCCTTGAAGGCCTCGACGGTGCAGGCCGAGAGGCAGCGCCGGCAGCCGTGGTCGCACTCCTGCCGCAGCCCGGCGAGGTCGGCGAGGGGGTCTTCGGTGAGGGGCTGGTCGACGACGATGGCCAGGTAGCGCATGCTGGTGCCGAAGTGCGGGTGGCGCACGAAGCCGCCGCGGGTCAGGGTCCCAAGGCCGGCCGCCACGGCCGCGAAGCGGTTGCTGAAGGCATTGGGGTACTGCCCGCGCGGGTTGGCCACCCAGGAGCCGGTGCCGCAGAGGTCGTCGGTGACGGCGCAGTGCCAGCCCCAGCCCTGGAGGATCTTGGTCAGGGCGACGGCGGTCAGGCGCAGGTGGCGGTGGCTCTGGTGCTGCGCGAAGGCGTACGGCCCGATGGCCTCGGCCGGCTCCTGGCCCAGGCGCTCGACGCTCTCCTGAGGAATGCGCAGGCCCAGGACGATCACCGCGGCGGCCCCCTCGAGGTGGTCCGACGGCGCCTGCACGCGGCGCTGATCCACGGTGACGTCGGCACCGGCACTCAGCCAGAGCCGGCCGGTCTCGCGGGCGTGCAGGATGGCCTCGCCATCCATGGCGGGACGCACCTGCGCCGCAATCGCCTCCAGGCGCGCCGCCGAGCTGATGCCGACGACGTCGGCGCCGAGTTCCTGCGCCAGGCGCTTGACCACAGCCGCGCGGTCGCCACGCGGCGCCACCGCGCTCGGCGTCACCGACCGCCGCACCGGGGCCAGGCGGGCGCTGGTCAGGGCGAAGCACTGGAAGGCGCCCGGGCGGGCCTGGAACAGCTCGCCGGCGCGGTCTTTGACCTTCTGGACGACGCCGCGGCCGGGCTCGGCCTGCACCCCGCCCATCAGGTACGGCGCCGCGCTGTAGCCGAGTTTCTCGAGGTCGGCGGCGGTGTAGAAGGCGCACTTGCGCCCGAGGTAGCTGAGGGTGTAGCCGAAGTCGGTGCGGTGGCCGGCGCCCGGCTTCGGGGTCACCGGCGGCGGCGCTACGGCGAACAGCACAATCGACTCGGCGTCCGGCAGGAGGGCCTTCAGCGACACCCCGCGCGCCTCCCAGTCGGCGGCCGACTCGACGACGACCTCATCGGCGCCCCAGCTCAAGGCGCGCGCCAGCAGGCTCTCCTGGACGCCGCGCAGCGGCTCGGGGTCGCCGGGGACGACCTCCTTGCGGCGGATCGGCGCGGTCGAGTAGGCCTTGTCCCAGCCGCGGCGGTTCTTGGGCAGGCAGAACTTCAGGCAGTAGCCCATGGTGCCGCCGCGCATGCCCTCGGTGTCGACGGCGTGCAGAATGTTCTCCTCGCCGACCTTCTCGGGGATCTCCAGATCGACACTCAGGCCGAAGTGCTCGGCCCAGGCGCAGCGCCAGAGGTTCTTGTTGGCGAAGCTGTAGCGATGCCCCTCGATCTCGAGGGCGGTCTCGCCGATGACCTCCTTGCTGGTCGCCTTGGTCGGACACATGGTGACGCAGAGCTTGCAGCGGTCGCAGAGGGTGTTGCCGGGCAGGAGCGGCGTCGGCTCCAGGGGCGCGTCGGTGATGATCGACACGAAGCGGTTGCGGGCGCCGTACTCGGGGGTCATGGCCAGGCCGTGGTAGCCCATCTCGGACAGGCCGGCGGCCACCGAGGCGTAGATGTGGCTCATGTCCGGTGAGAAGGTCGAGGTCAGGTCCTTGTACGGCCGGTAGCGCCAGATGTTGCTGGCGGTGATCGGGACCGCGCGGTAGCCGGCGTCCTCGAAGAAGCGTGCCATGCTGTAGCTGATGACATCGAGCTGGTCGTTCATGAGGAGCTGGTAGACGTAGGGCCCCTGGTCATGCGGCGAGGACTCGCCGCCGCGCTCGATCATGCCGTCGGTGTGGTGGATGGCGCAGACCAGGACCGAGCGCGCCGTAGGCATGATGCCCTTGGGGCTCATCAGGAGCGGCGCCTGCGCCCAGCGCTCGATGTTGCCCACGCCCACCAGGTGGGCCCCCAGGCCGAACGCCTCGGTCTTCGCCAATGCCGTCAGTCTCGCGTCCGTATGCATCCTGCTCTCCTTGGCCCGGCGGCCCGCCACGGCGGCCGACCGCACGATGTCGAATCACCCATCACACCGAGTCCGCCTCCAGACTCGCACGCATCGCCGCAGCGACCCCGGCGGCACTCCGCCGCAGGACATCAAGCATGGCCTCGCGGCGCTCGGGCGAGCCGCGGAACGTCGGCAGGTAGGTCCCCAGAGCCGCCAGCAGAGCCCCGTTCGCCGCCAGCACCGGCACCGCGAACGAGGTGACGCCACGGGCGTCGTCCTCGGCGAAGCCCGCCGCCCGCACCGCCGCCAGCGCCGACTCCAGGCCCGCCGCGCCGGCCGACCAGACCGGCGCCGACGGCGCCCCCGACAGCGCCATGACCTGGCCACGCTCGGCCGCACTGCACCACGCCGCCAAGACTCGGCCGGTCACCGTCGCCCAGATCACCCCCGACGACGAGTCGACCGCCTCGGCGTCCACCCGGATGGCGTGCGTGCCGTCGGCACGCGCCACCACCCGCCGACGACCACCCTCCAGAACCGCCAGGACCGCCGACTCGCCCAGAGAGACCGCAATCCCCGCCAGACGCTCCACCAGGACCCGGTCGGCCATGCTGTCAAACAGCACCAGACGGGCCAGATGACGCGAGCGCCAGCCGACGCCATAGCGGCCTTCCCCGAGATTCTCCGCATAGCCGCACAGACACAGGGTCTTCACCAGATTGTGCGCCGTGGAACGCTTCAGGCCCATGTGCTCGGCCAGCGCCGCCAGCGACAGCCCCGCCGGACCGGCCGCGCCGATCCGATCGAGCAGCTCCAGGCCCTTGCGCAAGGCCGCCACAGGGACGCGTTCCACTGGAAGTTCAGGCTTTGCGTTCATTATTGTAGTACGCCTTGGCGTAGTGTAGTACAGCCGGCGGGGCCGCGCAAGCCCGCCGGCGATGCCCCCCGGGCAAAAAGCCGCGGGGCGCGCGCCAGGCCGTGGCGGAAGGGTCAGACCGGTCGGATCGGTCGGACTTGTCAGACTTGTCAGACCTGTCAGACGTGTCAGACGTGTCAGACCTGTCAGACGTGTCAGACCTGTCAGACGCGTCAGACGTGTCAGACCGGTCCGACGGTCCCGGCGCGGGGGCGTGAGGCGGGCGCCGTTGTCTGGGCGGCAGCGGCGTGTGGCCATCTCGGGAAGGGGGGGGGCCAGCCTTGAGCAAGCAGCGCGGAGCGATGCGCGCTGAAACGTGCGCCGCAGTACCGTGCGGCGCAGTACCGTGCGGCGCAGGCGGATTGTGAACGAAGCGACGTGCTTCGTTCACAATCCGGGTTAGGTTAGGCCTGTCCGGGACTGCCGGCGCGGCGTTGCGAGAAGCACGGCAACGTCGGTCGGCGCGAGAGACGAGGAGACGGCCCGCGGACAGGCCATGGGGCCTGGCGGACCCCCAGCAGGAGACGACGGTCACCATGCAACCCGACCTGGCCAGCATGCTCCACCCGCAGTTCGGTGCTGTCAACTATGCCGTCCTGGCGGTCTACTTCGCCGCGATGCTGTTCATCGGCATCTGGTTCGGGCGTTCCGCCAAGGGCGCCGCGGGTTACTTCACCGGCGAAGGCAAGGTGCACCACTGGATTGTCGGCCTGTCGCTGCTCGGGACGTACCTCTCGGCGCTGACCATGATGGCGCTGCCGGCGGTGTCGTTCGGCGCGGCGGACTTCCTCTGGACCGTGCAGTTGCCCTTTCTGTTGTTGACGGCACTGGTGATCACTCGCTTCGTGCTGCCGCGCTACCGCCAGGAGGGCTGTGTCAGCGTCTACGAGTTTCTGGAGCGCCGCATCCACGTCTCCTCGCGGCTGATTGCGGCGATTGCGTTCATTCTGCTCTCGATCGGCCGTATGGGCCTGGTGCTGTACCTGCCGGCGCTGGCCTTCTCGGTGGTCACGGGTGCCTCGCTGGTCGGCACGATCGTGGTGATGGGCATCGTGGTGGCGGCCTACACCGCCCTGGGCGGCATCAAGGGCGTCATGTGGACCGACGCGGTGCAGGTGGTCATCTTCATTGTCGGGGCGCTGGCGACCCTGGTCTTCATCTTCGCCCCGGGCGTGGATGTCTTCGGCATCGCCGTTGAGCACCGCAAGTTCCGCATGCTCGAGCTGAGCCTGGATCCGACGAAGCTGGTGACCGCCTGGCTGATTCTGGAGACGATCGTCCAGACCATCCGCATCTACGCGACGCAGCAGGAGATGACGCAGCGCTACATGGCCGCGGAGTCAACGAGGAAGGCGAACGTCAGCGTCTGGATCTCGATCCTGGGGTACATCCCGCTGGCCTACCTCTTCTACTTCCTCGGCGTCGGCCTGTTCGCCTTCTACACCGCCCGCCCGGACGCCGCGGTGGACGCCCTGCGCCAGGCGGGACGGCTCGACTCGCTCTATGCCTACTTCGTGGTGACGCAGATGCCGCCCGGCGTGGCCGGGCTGGTCATGGCGGCCTTCTTCGCGGCGGCGATGTCGACCATCTCCTCGAGCATGAACTCGTGCTCGGCCGTCTGCCTGGAGGACTTCTACAAGCGCTTCTGGTGCCGGAACCGCGATGAGGCCCACTACGTCTTCCTGGCCAAGTCGCTGACGGTGGTCTGGGGCGCCCTGACCATCGTCATGGCGGTGCTGTTCATGCGCATCACCCTGGCCCAGGTGGTCTGGAGCAAGGTCATGG
>JAAYZO010000405.1 GCA_012514865.1 Lentisphaerota bacterium
GAGGGCCAGGGAGTTGGCGCCATCGGAGAGGGCCCGCGCCGGCTCGGGGTGGGTCTCGATGAAGAGGCCGTGGACGCCGACGGCGGCGGCGGCGCGCACCAGCGGCGCGATGAACTGGCGCTGGCCGCCGGAGGCGGTGCCCTGGCCACCGGGGAGCTGGACCGAGTGCGTGGCGTCGAAGATCACCGGCACGCCCAGCTCGGCCATGATCACCAGGCCGCGCATGTCCACCACCAGGTTGTGGTAGCCGAAGGTCGTGCCGCGTTCGGTCAGGAGGACCTTGTCGTTGCCGGTCTGACGCACCTTCGCGACCGCCGGACCCATGTCCTCCGGAGCCATGAACTGGCCCTTCTTGATCGACACCGGCCGGCCGGTCTCGCCGGCGGCGACGAGGAGGTCCGTCTGCCGACAGAGGAAGGCGGGGATCTGCAGGATGTCGACCACCGCCGCGACCGGCGCCGCCTGGGCGCTCTCGTGGATGTCGGTCAGGACGGGCACGCCGAACTCGTCGCGGATCGCGGCAAGGACCTCCAGGCCGGCCTCCATGCCGTGACCGCGGAACGAGCTGCCGCTGGTGCGGTTCGCCTTGTCAAACGACGCCTTGAAGACATACGGCAGGCCCAGCGCGGCACAGGCCTCGGCGGCACTCCCGGCAATGCGCCGGCAGGTCTCCAGGGACTCGACCACACAGGGCCCGGCGATCACCACCGGGGCGGCTCCGGGACCGACCCGCAGGCCGGCCCTCAGCTCGATACAGCGCGGTTCGGACATCGCTCAGGCCTTTCCCTGTTCCCGCAGCAGTCGTTCCACCAGCGCGACGTCGGCAGGGACATCGACCCCGACCGACACGGCCTCAGTCTGCAAGACATAGATCCGCGCGCCGTGTTCCAGGGCCCGGAGCTGCTCGAGCATCTCACAGCCCTCCAGGCGCCCGCGCGGCCAGGCGACGAAGCGCTGCAGGAAGTCACGGCGGTAGGCGTAGAGCCCCCAGTGCAGCAGCGGCTCGACCGCCGTGCCGCCCTGACGGCAGTGCGGGATCAGCGAACGGCTGAAGTAGAGCGCCCGGCTGTCGGCGTCGACAACCACCTTCACCGCATTCGGATCGGACGGATCGCGGCCGGTGCGCACAAAGGGCACCGCGGCCGTGCCCATCTCAACGCCGGTGCGCCGCATGTGCTGGATCAGGGCCGTCAGGACCTCGGGCGGCATCAGCGGTTCGTCGCCCTGGACATTCAGGACGAGGTCGGCGCGGCTGCCCTGCACCGCCTCGGCGATGCGGTCGGTGCCGGTGGCGTGGTCGGCGCGGGTCATCACCGCGGTACCGCCGAAGGCCTCGACGGCGCGGACGATGCGCTCGTCGTCGGTGGCGACGATGACCTCATCGACAGCCGGGCAGGCGCGGACCTGCTCGACGACCCGTCGGATCATGGGGCGGCCGGCGATCAGGGCCAGGGGCTTGCCCGGGAAGCGGCTGCTGGCGTAGCGTGCCGGTATGACGGCGACCGTCTGTGGCGTGGCCATGGCTGTTCACACTCCCGGAATGAGGGGCCCGGCGCTGGCGCCGCCGCACTCACCCCGCAGGGCACTCTCGAGTTCGGCCGGAGTCACGGCGGCGGTGCCGACGCGCCCGACGACAATCCCGGCGGCGTGGTTCGACAGGCGCGCCGCCTCGGCCGGCGTCGCCCCGGCCAGCAGGCCGAGGACGAATACCGCCATGACCGTATCGCCGGCACCCGAGACATCGAACACCTGGCGCGCCTCCGTGGGGATATGCAGCAGGGGCTTCCCGGCGGCGAAGAGGGCCATGCCGTCGGCCCCCAGGGTCACCAGGAGCAGCTCCGGTCCCCAGAGTTCGGTCAGGCGCTGCCCGACCCGCAGCAGGGCCTCGTCAGACGCCAGCGGCAGGACGGTGGGCTGTTCGTGCATGGCCGCCAGCGCGAAGGCCTCGGCGCGGTTCGGCGTCATCAGTCGCAGGCCGTGCAGGTTGAACGGGTTGGCCGGGTGGGGGTCGAGGGTGACGAAGATGCGGCCCTGCCGACAGATCTCGACGACCTGCTCGACGAGGGCGCGGTCGAGGACGCCCTTGGCGTAGTCTTCGATGATGAGGGCATCGATGGCCCGTGACTGCACCGCCGCGCGGATGCGCGCGAGGAGTTCCTGCCGGCAGGCGTCCGGGAGTTCGCCGGTCTGCTCGCGGTCGATGCGCACGACCTGCTGGCTGCCGGCGATTACGCGGGTCTTGACGGTGGTCTCGCGGTCGGGCGTGACCACGACCCCGTCGAGGCTGGCGCCGGCCTCGCGCAGAATGCCGGCGAGGGTCTCGCCATGGCGGTCTGCGCCGATCACCCCGAAGGTGGCCGTCCACGCCCCGAGCGACGCGAGGTTGCGCACGACATTGGCGGCGCCGCCGGGCGAGGCCGACTCACGCCGCACCCGCACCACCGGCACCGGGGCCTCCTGGGAGATGCGCGTAGCGCTGCCCCAGATGTAGCGGTCGAGCATCAGGTCGCCGAGAACCCCCACGCGGCTCTCACGGAAGCGCCCGACGAAGGGAACCAGATCCGCATCTGCCATAGGTACCTCACGGCTGACGACGCGCGGCCAGGAGCGCCTGCACGCCGGCGTCACGGTCGAGCGTCGGCAGGGGCGGCGGCAGCGTCCCGGCCGCCAGGTGCTCCAGAAGACGCTCGAAACCCAGGAGTTCGTCGTAGAGAAGGCGGGTGCGCTCCGCACCCAGCTCGGCGCCGTGCTCAGTGATGTAATCGGCACGGCGCTTCAGCTCGCGGCCCACCGCCAGGCGGACCTCACGCTCGAGGCCGCTGACGGGCTGCGCCTTGCGGTTGGCCCGGTCGAGGCGGTCCAGGACATCGACAACGCGATGGCGGGCAATCTGCGACTGCCAGAGGGCCATCTGGTGCAGGTGCCGCGGCAGCCAGGCCACGATGGCGACCTCAGCCACCAGAATCGCCGCAATCGCGGCCTTCGCCATCCAGGCGACGCCCTGGAAGGCGCGGCTGCGCGCCGCCTCGCCGTGCAGCCGCAGAAAGCGCAGCGTCCAGTGCCCGACGCGGAGCTGGTCGCCGCTGCGCAGGACGACCGGGCCGTCCAGGGGCGACTGATTCAGGTAGGTGCCCGCGCTGCCCGCGCCCGGCCGGGCCGTCACCGCGCCGCGCCGGCCCGCGCCGACCTCCAGGATGACCTGGCAGGGGGCGAACTCAGGGCCGTCCAGGCGGCACTCACAGTCGGCATCCGAGCCGATGCGCACGGTGCCGTCGGCGAAGGTGCGCACCTGGCCCGGCCCGAAGTGGTCCCGGGCCGCCTCGAGGTTCTGCCGGATGTGGAGCTGAAAAGGCACGTGTGTCCTCAGCCTCGCGAGCCCTGCCGCGCCGGCAGCTTGCGCGCCTGAAAGACGATGCGGCCATCCTCGGCACGGGCCTGGATGCGGTAGCGGCCGACGTAGGTGCCCCGCAGGATCTCCTCGGAGAGGGGGTCCTCGAGGTGCCGTTCGACCGCACGCCGCAGCTGGCGGGCGCCGTATTCGGGCCGGAAGCCGCTGTCGAGCAGGAAGACCTTGGCGCTGTCATCGAGCACCAGCTCGATCTGACGCGCCGCCAGGCGCTCCTGGATCTTCGCGACCTCCAGGTCGACCACATGCAGGAGGTCCTCCCGGCTGAGCTGGCGGAAGACCACCACCTCATCGACGCGGTTGAGGAACTCCGGCCGGAAGGCCTTCCGGGCGCTGTCCTCGAGGCGCTCCTTCAGCTTGGTGTAGTCGGCGTCGGCGGTGTCGCCGGCGCCGGCGAAGCCCATCGAGGCCGGCCGTTGGATATCCATGGCGCCGACATTCGAGGTCATGACCACGACCGTGTTGCGGAAGTCGATGCGGCTGCCGACGCTGTCGGTAAGCTGGCCCTCCTCGAGGATCTGCAGGAGGATATTCATGACGTCGGGGTGCGCCTTCTCGATCTCGTCGAAGAGCACCACCGAGTAGGGCCGCCGGCGCACCCGCTCGGTGAGCTGGCCGCCCTCTTCGTGGCCGACATAGCCCGGGGGCGAGCCGATCAGGCGGCTGACGTTGAACTTCTCCATGTACTCGGACATGTCCAGGCGTATCAGCGCGTCGGCGTCGCCGAACATGAACTCGGCCAGAATCTTGGCCAGGTAGGTCTTGCCCACGCCGGTCGGGCCCAGGAAGATGAACGAGCCGATCGGCCGGCGCGGGTCCTTCAGCTCCGCCCGCGACCGCCGCAGAGCCCGGCCCACCACACTGACCGCGGCGTCCTGACCGACCACCTTCTGGCGCAGCGTGTTCTCCATCGCCAGGAGGCGGCTGGCCTCGCCCTGCTGCAGGCGCTCCAGCGGCACGCCGCTCATCTTGGCGACCACCAGACGGATGGCGTCGTCGTCGATGGTCACGACATTCTCGGCGCGTTCCTTGGCCCAGGCCTCCTGGGCTTCCTGCAGACGGGCCTGAAGGGTCTTCTCCTGATCGCGTAGCGACGCGGCCACCTCGAACTGCTGCTCCTCGACCGCCGTGAGCTTGGAGCGTTCGACCTCCTCGATCTGCTTCTCGATGTCGCTCAGATCCGGCGGACGGACCATCGAGGCGATGCGGGCCCGCGAGCCGGCCTCGTCGATGACGTCGATCGCCTTGTCGGGCAGGAAACGCCCGCTGATGTAGCGGTCGGAGAGCATCACGGCCATCTCCAGGGCGGCGTCGGAGTAGCGCACGTGGTGGTGCTCTTCGTACTTGTAGCGCAGGCCCTTGAGGATATCGACGGCCTGCTCGCGCGTGGGCGGCTGCACGAGGATCGACTGGAAGCGCCTCTCCAGGGCGGCGTCCTTCTCGATATTCTTGCGGTACTCGTCCATGGTGGTGGCGCCGACGCACTGGATCTCGCCGCGCGACAGCGCCGGCTTGAGGATGTTCGAGGCATCGAGGGCGCCCTCGGCGCCGCCGGCGCCGACGATGGTATGCAGCTCGTCGATGAAGAGGATGACCCGGCCGGCCCGGCGGATCTCGTCCATAACCGCCTTGATGCGCTCCTCGAACTGGCCGCGATACTTGGTGCCGGCCACCATCAGGGGCAGATCCAGGGCGATGACGACGCGGTCACGCAGGATCTCGGGGACGCTATGCTGGATGATCGCCTGGGCCAGGCCCTCGACGATCGCGGTCTTGCCGACGCCGGCCTCGCCGATCAGCACCGGGTTGTTCTTGGTGCGGCGGCAGAGGACCTGGATGACCCGCTCGATCTCCTCGGCGCGCCCGATGACCGGGTCGAGCTTGCCATTGCGGGCCAGCTCGGTCAGGTCGCGCCCGAAGGCCCGCAGCGCCGGCATCTTCCCGGCCTCCTTGGCGGCCTCCGCAGGCGGCGCCGAGGGCGTCTCGCGCGGCGTCTCGCTGCCGCCGGGGAGGAAGTTCGGGTCGAGGGCCTTCATCACCTCGTTGCGCACCGCATCCGCCTCGATGTTGAGGTTGCGCAGCACCCGCGCCGCCACGCCGTCGCCCTCGCGCAACAGCCCGAGGAGCAGGTGCTCGGTGCCGATATAGCTGTAGTTGAGGGACTTGGCCTCCTGGGCCGCGAGTTCGATGACACGCCGCACCCGCGGCGTCAGGGGCGGATCGCCCTCGAGCTGCATGTCCGACCCCGGGCCGCTGTGCTTCTCGACCTCGAAGCGCACCGTCTCCAGGTCGAGGCCCATGTTGCGCAACGCCGCCACCGCGACGCCCTGGCCCAACTTGATCAGGCCGAGCAGGAGATGCTCGGTGCCGACGTAGTTGTGGCCGAACTTGCGGGCCTCGCGCTTGGCCAGTGCCAGGACCTGCTGCGCCCGCGGCGTCAGGTGATTCAGCGCGAAATCGAAGTCGTCATTGCCTGCCATGTCCACCGTCTTCCTGCCGTCGCCATGCCGTCACCGGCACGGCGCTGTCTATCGTCATCCCGGGGAACCGCGGAGCAGCTCACGCAGGCGGTCCGCCCGGAGGGTGTTCTCCTGAGCCCGCGGGCCATCACCCGCAACCCCCAGAAGCAGATGCGCCGGCTGGACCTCCAGGACCATCCGGCTCAGGTCGTCCAGGCCCGGCGTCGGCAGGATGCCCAGCCGCGCGCCGACCACCAGAGCCGAGAGCCCGTCCAGGGCCTCCGCCAGCGTCAACTGACGCGAGAAGCGTACTATACCATAGGATCGGCCAATATGGTCGTAGAGCCGCAATCTTTCCCGCCGGGCCAGGGTCAGGCGGGCCTGCTGCTCCTGCCGCACCACCACCTGCACGAGATCCTCCAGGCCCGACAGGATCGCCTCCTCGCTCAGGCCGAGGCTGGCGTCGTGGGTGATCGCGAACAGATCGCCGGCACCGTCGAGATCGCGGGCCATCGCCACCAGGCCGGCACCCAGGGCCGCCAGACCACGCCGCACCGGCGCGATGCGGTCCAGCCAGGCCAGGCCGGGGAGGTGCACCACGACCGCCGCCCGCAGGCCGGTGCCGAGGTTGCGCGGCGACAGGGTCAGGTAGCCCCAGCGCGGGCTGAAAGCGAACTCGTCGTCCTCGCCGAGCTGGGCCAGGGCCGCCCGCGCCAGCGTCCAGGCGCGCTCCAGGGCCAGCCCCGGCAGGATCGCCTGGACGCGCAGGTGGTCCTGGTCGTTGGCGGTGCCCACGAGGTGGTGACCGGCGGCGATGGCGAAGGCCCGACCCAGGCCGCAGGCGCTGAAGTCCGGGCTGAGCAGTCGGCGCTCGACCAGGAGGCGTCGTTCGTCCTGGCGCAGGCCGCCGACCGTGCCTCGGGGGCCGCCCCGCAAGGCCGCACAGGCGCTCAGGCGCTCGCCGAGCTGCGCCGCGAGCTGCTTGCGGTCCGACACGCTCAGGTTCAGCACGAACGGCCGACCGGAGAGGTTGCGTGCCAGGCGCACCCGCGAGGCCAGGACCACCTGGCGCCAGTCGGCGGCAAACGGCGCCCACACCGGCGGCACCGGCCGAAGCTGTTCATGGATGTGCGCTCGGGCCATCGTCCTGTCCCTCGCGGCGCGCCGCGGGCTGAGAGAGATTCTCCAGGCGTCGCAGGGCATCGCGCACCTGGGCGGCACGCTCGAAGGCCTCCTCGGCGACGGCCTGTTCCAGCTCCAGTCTGAGGCTCTCGATCTCGATGCGCTGACGCGCCGCGGCGCTGGCCTCGCCGACGCGGCCGCCGCAGTGCTGTGAGGCGCCGTGCAGCCGCGGGACGAGGTCCTCGAAGTACGCCGCGAAGGCATCGTAGCAGCCAGCACAACCGAGCTTGCCGCGGCGCTGGAGTTCCCGCCCGGTGAGGCCGCACCCGGCGCAGCGTCCCGGCGGCGCCGCCGCGGCGCTGTCGCTCTCGGTCGCCTGGAGTTCCTCGAGCAGGCGGTCCGCGGCGCCGGTAACGAGGTCACGGCCGTAGACCGCAGCGGCACAGCCGAGGCAGAGGCAGACGACATCCGCCGCCCCGGATGGATCGTGGACCTGCACCGTCGCCGGGCGCTGATGGCATTTCATGCACAGCATGGGATCCCTCGCCGCATCATGGCGATGACGTCCGGTCACGGGCCGACCTGGCTGGAACGGCGCATCAGGACCTCCGCCAAGGCTCTCTCCGCACCCGGCAGGCGCCGCTCGAGCGGGCCGTCGCCTGGCGCCCGGGAGCCATCCTTGCGACCGAGGCGGTCACAGGTCACCAGCCAATGGAACCAGAACTGGGCCTCCGGGTCGCTGCGGGAGGCATCGCGAGCACGGTCGCGCTGCGCGTCGCTCACGAAGACACGGCCCAGGGCCTTCTCGGTGCGGTTGGCGCAGGCGGCCGCGTCCAGCCGGTCGGCGAGTTCACTCCTGCCGCCGGCGCCATGCAGGCGCAGGAGACCCCAGCGCAGGAACAGCAGCCGGGCGTAATACGGCGACAGACACGGGTGGCGCTGCTCCAGCGACCACTCGACGGCCGCAAAGGCGTCGCCATCCGCGCCGGCTGAGAGGAGACACGCCACCCGCAGTGCCAGCAGGTCGAAGAGGGCCGTGCCGCCGACCGGACCGAAGGCATCGCCATGCGTCCCGCACCACTCCACCGTCTGCTCCCACAGGGCGTCGTCGAGGACGCCGGCACGGCCGGCCGCGCCGGCCGCCAGGCGCAAGTGGCCCTCGCGACGCTCGTCCATCGGCACCGACGCTAAGGCCGCCGTCAGGGCCGGCGCCGAAAACGATGTCGTCAGACAGGCGCTCAGCACCGCCCGGTCGGCCTCCCGTGCCCGCCACTCCGACTCGAGGCGCTCCGGCTGGCCCCACCCCATGACCAGGCCCGGCAACGCCGCGGCCTGGCCACGCTCCACCGCCAGCGCCGCCACCGCCAGGAGCAGGCGCAGACGCAGCGACTCGTTCCCGGCCGGGCTCAGGCGCGTCCCCGCCGGCAGGCAGTCGGCGAGGTCGCCCTCACCGCGACGCTGACACAGGCTGTACTCGATCGCCAGGAGCTGCGCCAGGGCGCCATAGCCGCCCTGATGCGTCGAGGCGGCCTGGTCGCGGATGCAGCCCAGGAGGGCCTCCGGGACCCCGGAGGCCGCGCCATCGCCGTAGCGTGTGGCGACCAGGCCGAAGGCGGTCCACAGGGCCGCGCGGTGCATCAACGGCAAGCCGGCCAGGGCCGTGGCGCGGAACTTCGGCAGCAGTCGCCCCGCAGCGGCCCAGTCACCGAATTCAGCCAGGGCGCCAAGCTCGACGAGCGACCGCGCCTCGGCGGCGCGCGGCGGCAGACCGGCGGCCGCCTCCTCGCCGGCGAGGAAGGCGCGCAGGGCCGTCGTCCGCAGGCCGGTCGACGACAGGAAGGCGAAGGGCACAACGGCCTCGTTCGGATGCTGGCGGGCCTGCTGCTGCAGCCAGTCAGGCAGCGCCAGACCGGTGAGAGCGCGGCGCTGGAGGCTCTCGACGCGGCTCTTCTCGGGGAAGTCGCAGTCGCCATAGCGTGCCGAGGCCATGAGCAGTCGGCCCAGGGCCTGGTCCGGCTGACTCTCGGCAAGTTCGGCCGCCTCACGCACCAGACGCCCGCCGGCGACGCCGGGGACGCTGCTGCCGGCCTCGGCCAGGAGCCGCTCGATGAGGTCACGATGACGCTGCGCCAGAATCCCGCCGCTGGCCTGTACCTCGGTGAGGCTGGCGTAGGCCTGCGTGCGCTCGCCCTGCTGACAGGCCTCCAGGGCCCGCTGCCAGGCGCGCAGGGCCTTGGTCTCGCCCTGGGACTGCTCGAGGCCCTGACGGAGGCCCTCCCAATCGGCCTTCTCGGGCGTCTCCGGCAGGCCCGCCATCGCCTCGTTGAAGAGCTTGCCGGTGCGCGTGCAGAGGATCAGCGCCAGGAAGGGCCGGCGGTCGTGCCAGGTCGGCACGCGACCGGCCAGGAGCCGGTGCAGGTGCAGGAGCACGCCGACCGGGTTCTCGACGCGTGCCCAGGGGAGGTTGCGCAGGATGGCGCCGTGGGGGGTCTGCTCCTGCAGTACCAGGCCGGCCAGCGTGACCTCGCGCACCGTGCAGCGCTGGTAGGGACGCTCCGGCATCTTCACCCCGCGCAGGACCTCGGCATTCGACACCAGCTTCGCCAGGACCTCGTCGAGGGCCGGCAGGTAGGTGTTGACGCAGAAGAGCAGCCGCGAGCGCTCGACGCCATCGCGGTCGATCTCGAGCAGCAGGCGCTGGCCGGCTTCCAGGTAGGGCTCGACCCGGAACGGGACGCTGTACTCCAGGCGGGCCAGGTAACCCAGGAAGGCCAGGAGGGCATCGGCGTGCCGATCGGCGTCCGGCAGGGCCACCCCGATGCGGTCGCTCGGGAGCGACGCCGGCGAGACCCGCCGGACCGTGCCGGCAAGCGCGGCCACGGCGGCGCCCCCCGGCGGCGGCCGGAGTGCCGCCGGCCGGTCCGGCTCGGCCACAACGGCCGCGTCCGGCGGCAGGCCGCCCGGAGTGCCCTCGGCGACCGGCTCAGCACCCGGCGCCGCCGGCGCCACGGCCGGCGCGGCCGGCGCGGGCGCGGGAACGACAGCACCCGCAACGGGCGCCGCCGCCGCGGCCGCGGCTCGATAGCGCTCCAGGACCGCCGCGTAGTCGGCCGGAAGGGCCGCGGCGTGGCGCTCCCCGAAGGCCTCGAGGCGCCTCAGCGCCGCCGTCGGGTCAGGCGTCACGGCGACCGCCGCACACAGGTCCGACCACGACTCGTCGTCCGACACGGCCGCCTCGACGCCGGACGCCGTCGCCGCGGCCGCAACGCCCGACGCTGCCCCGAAGCGCCACCCCGAGAGGTGCGCCACGCCCAGCAGCGCGGCCGCCAGGAGGACGGTGAACACCAGGCTGAGAAGCACCCAGCGCCCGCGCCGGCGCGGCGGCCGCGATACCACCGTCGCCGCGGCACGGGCACGCTTGACGTCGCTCAGCTTCAGGGCCACACCGCCGCCCGGCGCCACCGGCTCGGTCAGGGCCTGGCGCAGACTGCGCAGGGAGCGCAGGACGGCCTCCCAGTCGGCCGGACGCTCGGCGGGGTCCTTCGCCAACAGCGTCGCCACCAGATCGGCGAGGCGCTGCGGCACCGCCGCCTGGCGCTGCCGCAGGGGCTCGAGGGGTTCGTGCAGATGCCGCTGCATGACCTCCTGGGCGCGTTTCCCCGGGAAGGGCGGGCTGCCGCCGAAGAGGTGGTACAGCGTCGCGCCGAAGGAGTAGATATCCGCCCGGCAGTCGCCCTTGGCATGCTCGCCGCGGATCATCTCCGGGGCGGCATAGAGCGGCGTCAGCATGATATCCTGGCCCTCGTAGTCGTGCTCGGCCACCTTGGCCAGACCGAAGTCCGCGAGTTTGCACTCCTCGGACCGGTTGATCATGATGTTCTCGGGCTTGATATCCCCGTGGGTGAGGCGCTGGCGCTGCCAGCCGTAGTTGAGGGCATCGGCGATATCGATGGCCAGATCCAGACCCGGGCCGGTCCGGACGAAGCCCAGGCGGCGGATGCGCTGCAGGAGCGTCTCGCCCTCGACGTACTCCATGGCGAAGTAGTAGATCTGCTCCGGAGTGACGCCGGCGTCGTAGGCCTGGATGATGTGCGGATGCGTCAGCGCCGCCGCCGCGCGCGCCTCGTTGAAGAAACGCCCGACGAACTCCGCATCGGCGGCCAGGTCGTCGGAGAGGACCTTCAGCGCGACGGGGCGGTCGAGGTTGAGCTGACGGGCGCGATACACCACCGCCATAGCGCCCTGGCCCAGCTCCGCCTCGATGCGGTAGCCGGCGATCTGAGTGCCGGGGGCGAGTATGCGCTTGGCTTGATGAACCATGTCTAGACCGATACCTCACGGGCTCCCGCACTCCCGGCGCGGCCCGCCGGGATGACCCCCTGCCCCGGGCCTCGCCGCCGGAGCCGGGGCTTCCGCGCAGAGACGACCACATCCCGACGCGATGGGCCGTCCTGTTCCATGCCGCACACCACGCCCGTCGTTTCCCGGGCGCGAACGGCGCCCGGGTGGCGCCGCGGCCGCCCGGCCCGCGCCGGTGTCCCGGCAGCAATGCCATGACCCGCCCGGACGGCCCCGGGCCGATCAGGGCGCCGGGGGCGCGACCAGCGGCCGGATGGTGCGGCAGCCGATGCCCGCCAGGCGGGCCTGAAGGGCTTCGTACATGGCGTCGTCCTCGTACGTCCCGACGATGGCGCCGCCACTGCCGGCGAACTTCGACGAGGCGCCCACGGCGCGGGCCTCGGCGACCATGCGGGCGTTGGCATCCGATACCTTGAAGACGCGATTGCGCAGGTCGAAATTGGCATTGATCAGCTCGGGGAGATCCTGCTGCCGGCCGGTCTGGAGGGCCTCGAAGCCGCGCTGGGCAATATCAGCGAACTCCTTCATGGCGGCGCCGATGCGCTCCTGGTCATGCACGGCCGCGTCGGCCAGCTTGCGGTGGTAGATCCCCGAGAACTCGGCGCGGTCCGGGTCGTAGGAGAGGTACACCCGCGGCAGCAGCCGGGCCTCGACGTACTGGTAGCGCCCGAAGCCATTGGCCTCGAAGTACTCGCGCTCGAAGTCCATGAACACGACGCCGTTGTAGACCTGGATGACGCGGTCCTGCATGCCGCAGTGGATGCCCAGCTCGGCCTTCTCGGCCTGCCAGCACAGCGTCGGCACCACCTCCTTCGGAATGCGTTCGCCAACGCCATAGAACAGCATCAGGGCCTTGAACATGGCCGTGCAGATGGCGCTGGAGCCGCCCAGGCCGACCAGACGCGGGATGTTGCTCTGGTAGCGCACCGTGAAGTTGCGCGCCGGCAGCTCGATGCCCTGCGCACGGCAGTGCTCGACGAAGACCTTCGTCACGGCCTTGACCAGACGCACGCCGCCGTAGTAGCCGTAGTGCTGGACGCTGTCGACGAGGTGGTCCAGGCTCCGGAAGACATTCTCGTCGACATCGCCCGGGAAGAAGTTCACCTCCGGGCTCTGGTAAATCGTGACCTTGACCTGGAAATCCCGGAAGGCGAAAGCGAGGGTCTTGCCGAAGTAGCCATCGGATGGATTGCCGAGCAGGCCGGCGCGCGCGTAGGACGTGACTGTGAGCATCATCGTTGCGGATCCTTGCGATCAGGGCCCTCTCGAGGTGTCAGGCGCGACCGGCCGCGATGCCGGCCGCGAAGGCGCCCACAGGTCACCCCGGCGGCGCCTGTGAATCCAATATACTGAGTGGTGTCCCTGCCGCCACACGCCCGGCTGCCGTGAACGCGACGCCCTCGGCCTCGAGGAGGGCACGTTTGCGCCGCGGCTCCGGACCGTCGCTGCGGCCGTTGAAGCCGCCCAGGCTGCCGTCGGCGGCGATGACGCGATGGCAGGGCACCCGCGGCGCCAGGGGGTTATGCCGCAGGGCCTGGCCCACCGCCCGCGCCGAGCCGCAGCCGACGGCGCGCGCCAGGGCACCATAGGTGATGACGCGGCCCGGCGGCACCCGGCACAGCGCCGCGTAGACGGCCTGGCGGAACGGCGTCAGCGACCGCCAGACCACCGGGTCGACACCCGGCGGCGGCAGAACGCCGCCGGTGGCGGGAGCCCCCTTGGAGCGGCTACTCACCGACCACCTCGTAGATCCCCGGGCCGGTGCCGCTGAAGGTCACCGCATCACGGCTGACATCGGCCGAGCGCACCGCCAGACCGCCGCTGCACAGGACCAGCGGCGCCGCCTTGAACGGGGCGCTGAAGCGGACCGTCTCGCCCGGCGCCGCCAAGCCGCGGCTGACGCGCTCGTGGGCCCGGTTCGAGCGCGAGTCGTAGACGAAGGCGCCCAGGACCGCCACCGGCGCACCCGCGGCGCGGACCCGGACGCGGTGCAGCCCGTAGGGCAGACCGAGGATGCCGCGGCGATTCTCCATGGTCGGGTGGGCCGTCCCGGTGCGGTCGGTGAACACCGCGTCGGTGCCCACCTCAAGGCGCGGCTCGCCGTCGACCTCGACGACGAGCCGGCCGCCGCCGGGCTGGTCGACATAGGCGATCGAGAGGTCCGTCCCAACGGCCTCCAGGTCGATCGCGCCATCGACCGGCACCTCGACCTGGCGCGTGCCGTAGGGCGCGCCCCAGGCCGAGGCGAAGTCCTGCACCGGCAGGCCACCCAGAGCCCAGGCCGCACGCTCGACCGGGAGCCACTGGCGGTTCGGGCAGACCTTCAGGTCGACCGCGGTCAGGACCGCCTCGGGGCCCTCGATCTCGAGGACGTGGCGGTCGCCCAGACGGGCATCGCCAAAACGGAACAGCGAGTTGCGCACGTCGCGCCGCGGCGACGAGCGGCGGCTGGCCTGCTTCTGGCCGTCGACCCATGGCACCGGCGGCTCGGTGGCGACGCTGCCCCAGCAGTTCACCGCGGTGTCCTCGAGGATGACCATGGCGCCGCGCAGACGCGGGTCGCCCTGCTCGAGGGTGACCATCTCGCCCTCCCAGCCGTAGGTATTCGCATGGACGCGCTCCGGGAGGTGCACCTGCACCTGACCCGGCACGATCGGGTCCCAGCACTCGAAGGCGCGCTCCAGGACCTTGAACCAGATGTGGTGCGCCGCGGCCTGGGGGTGGCCGTCGTTCGGCACCAGGGCGTAGCGGTTGCACCACCGCGTCAGCTCGTCGCCGAGTTTGCCGTAGTCGAGGAAGGGAATCTGGTAGCGCAGGGCGAGCGCCCGCAGGTCGTCGGCATTCGGGGTGTAGGCGCCGGCATTCTGGAACATGCAGAAGACGAACTCGGTGTCGGGGTAGTGCCGCTGGATCCAGCGAATGGCGCCCTCGAACACCGCCACCTCGTTCGGCGTGTCCGTCTTCTCGTTGGCGCCGCTGCCGAAGATCACCAGATCCGGCCGCGGGCCCCCGGGCCGCGTGAACAGCCCCGGGTAGAGCTCCTGCCAGGTCTTGCCCGCGGCGTGGCCATTCTCGTTCGGGCCCGGCGGCAGCGCCAGCGTGCAGTAGTCCGCCAGGCCGGAGTGCGCCTCGCCGACGCACGAGCCGTCGCAGGCCATGATATTCAGACAGATGCGGTCCACCGGCAGGTCGAACTTGCGCATCAGCTCCAGGCGCAGACGGCCGGTGTAGCAGAAGTAGTGCTGCCACCAGCCGATGTAGCCCGCCAGGTCAGGCCGGCCCACCTTGTCCGGCTCGAAGAGGCGCTCGGAGAGCGGCTGCTTGTAGGTCGGGCTGGCCGGGTCCTCGTCGTAGAGGTACATCGGCGGGTTGGCGCTGCCGCGATCGATGCTCGAGCCCATTGCCACGATGTGGATCGGCTCGCCCTTCCAGAGCTTCTGCATCGTCCGCGGCAGATGGCGGTACCACGGGTAGGGCTCGCGCGACGGGCTCTGCCGCCACTGCGGCTCACTGCCGCGCGACAGCGTCGGCCACCACAGCCACACCGTGGCGTCGGCGCTGGTGTTGGTGAAGGCGACCTCGACGGCCACCGTGCGGTCATCCTCGGCGTGGGCCTCCTGGGCGCTGTCGCCCTGGAAGGACCCCGGCAGCACCAGCGGCGCCGTCGCCAGGTCAACCCGCCCGACCGTGTCGGCGGCGGCCTCGACCACGGCGGCGGTGACCCACTCGCCGCGGGCGTGCCGGGCAAAGCGCCGCGTGTCCCCCAGCCCCAGCTCCGAGGGCGACCAGGTGCCCTCGCCGCTGTCCAGCTTCACGGCCCGCAGACGCGCCTGCAGCGCCCCGGCCGCCGACTGGTGCCCGTGGACCGTCAGCACCACCGCCTCACCGTGCGCCAGGCCGACCTCCGGCAGAAGGATCGTCTGCGCCAGGCTCTTCCCCGGCAGCAGCCGCACGGCGTTGCCAATGGACATCGGCGGACGCACCTCGGCCGGGACGTGGGCTTCGCGCATCACCTGGATATCGCCGTAGGCGGCGCTGTTCCAGAAGGCGACCTGGCCGGAGGTGTGGCTCTCGGGCTTGCCGGTGCGATGCGGCTGGAACGCATGGAAGGCGAAGGTCGGATTCAGGAGCAGGTTCCCGCCGGGTGCCGCCGCCGCGGCGCCCAGACAGCAGGCGCCTGCGGTACCGGCCGCCAGGGCCGCCAGACGGCCCGCCCACGAGGATTCGATACGCATGTCGGTGCTTCTCCTTCGCCAACAACCACGACGCGCCGCCCGCGGCGCCGAATGGGTACCGCGCTCAGAGGCGGGCCAGGGTCAGCCCGCCGTCGACCAGGATGACCTGGCCAGTCGAATACGCAAAATCGCCGCGGGCCAGCGCCGCCACGGCCCGGCCGACGTCCTCAGGCTCGCCCCAGCGCGACTGCACGCAGAGCCCGCCCGCCAACAGGCGGTCGTACTTCTCCTGCACCCCCGCGGTCATGTCGCTGCGGATCACCCCCGGACGGACCTCATACACCGGAATGCCGAACTCGCCAAGGCGCGCCGCCCAGAGCTGCGTGGCCATGCTGACGCCGGCCTTGCTGATGCAGTACTCGCCCCGCGAGGTCGAGGCGACGGTGGCCGAAATCGAGGAGATGTTAATGATGCAGGCTGCGACCTCCGGCGCGGCGGCACGCTCGCGGACCATCCCCCGCGCCACCGCCTGCGTCAGGAAGTACGGCCCCTGCAGATTCGTCCGCAGCACCCACTCGAAGCTCTCCTCGCTGGCCTCGAGGATGTCGGCGCGGACCTTCGGTGCCACGCCGGCGTTGTTGACCAGGATGTGGATCGGCCCGAGCGCCGCCGTCACCTCGGATAGAGCACGCGCCCGGTCCGCCCCGCTGGCGATGTCGCCCTGGACATAGACCACCCGCACCCCGAAGCCCCGCAGTTCCTCGAGCACCGCCTCGACCTCGCTGCCGCCGCGACGGCCGAAGATGGCCAGGTCGATGCCCTCGCCAGCCAGGGCACGACTGATGCCCAGACCGATCCCGCGAGCCCCGCCGGTAACCAGCGCACACCTGCTCATGCATCGCTCCTCAGAACGCCGCCCGCCGCGGCCACCGCCGCCGGCAGCACTTCGCCGATCGCCTCGTGACAGACCAGCGTCGACCGGTCGTCAAGACCAGTCGCGCCGCGGTTGACGATCGCCAGCGGCACCCCCGGCCGACGCAGCTCGGGCAGCATCGCCGCCGGGTAGACCGCCAGACTCGTGCCCAGCACCACCGCCAGATCCGCACGCTCAAAGGCACGCCGGGCGCGCTCCAACACATCCTCGGGGAGCATCTCGCCGAAGAAGACGATGTCCGGCTTGTACACCCCGCCGCAGTCGTGACGCGGCACACCGCCGGCCGCCACCGCCGGCCAGAGGCTCTCGGTGCTGACGCGGTGGCCGCAGCGCAGACAGGTCGATGTCTCGAGCGTGCCATGCACCGGCAGCACGCCCGCGGTGCCGGCCTGCTGATGCAGGGTGTCGATATTCTGCGTGGCGACGGTGACCTCCTTGCCGGGGAGCCCCTGCAGCTCGGCGAGGGCCCGGTGCCCTGGATTGGGCTGTGCCGAACGCACCTCGGCGAAGAAGGTCCGGGCGAAGGCGTAGAAGCCCTCCGGGGCACGGCGGAAGGCCTCGATATCGAAGATCTCCTCGGAGACGCGCGTGGCGTAGAGGCCGGCAGCGGAGCGGAAGTCCGGGACGCCGCTCTCGGTCGACATGCCGGCGCCGGTCAGCACCGCGATGCGCCGTGCCCCGGCCAGGAGGCCGGCCAGGCGCGCCGCCGCGCTGCCATGGGCACCGCCCGTCGCTCCGCTCCGAGACACGTCCATCGTCCTCCTCCAGCCTGACCTCGCCCCCCAGCCGCGCCGCCGACGACGGAGGACACCGAAGACACGCTCCGTCAACGCCGCTAACGCCCGGTCGCCGGCGCGGAGCACGCAGGTCCACGGCGCCGTCCGTGGACCTCCCGGGCGCCAGCAGCACCCGGGAGAGCGCCACTCGGCTCGTGGCGCCCACCTCCACCCCGCCGGCGCGAGCGCCGGATATGGCACGGCGAAACACCGCTCGCTACGCTTCCCCGCGGGCCTCCGGTCTGGCGCCCTGAAAGGGCATCATTCATCAGCCCAGGGCAACGCCCTGGGAAACCAAACATGACGCCTTGCAGGCTGTAAGTCTGCGACAGAACGAGGCCCGCCACGACGCGATGTTTCACACGAGCAAGCCCGATGGCAAGCACTCCTGGCGCGGACCGACCCGGCGCGACCGCGGCCCTGGCCGGCCCGGCCGTCACAACGGGACGGCTGGCCGCATGACCGCCGGCTAGTATATTCACCTGGCATCCGGGCGCAACCCGGCCAGGCCGGCCGGCAGGGCTGTTCGAAGATCGCGGATGGCCGCGGTCCCGCTGGGATGCCGGAACGCCGCCGGTCGGCAAGCGTTGGGAAGACTAGAGATGGCCGAGAGCATCGTCGAGGCAGTGGTGCGGATCCTCCGCCGCCAGATCGCGCGCGGCCGGCGGACGGTCCCGCTGACCCCGGCGGTGCAGGCGGCCCTCTTCACGCCGGCGCCGGTCGCGGCGCCGAGCCGGCCGGCGGCCCGGCCGGCGGCGCCGCAGGGCTCACGCGACGAGGCCAGCCCACCCGCGCCGGCCGTCGCGGCCGCACCGCCGCGTCCGGCGCCATCGGCCCGACCGGCGCCCGCACCACCGCCGGCAGCGCCCGCAGGGCCGGCCCTCAGCGCCGCCGAGTGGCCGGCGCCGCCGGCCCTCGACCTCAGCCAGAGCGACTGGCAGGCACTCCGGGATCTCGTTACGCCCTGCCGACGCTGCCCGCTCTGTCAGGAACGCACCCAGACCGTCTTCGGTGAAGGCCCCGCCGACGCCGAACTCATGTTCATCGGCGAGGCACCCGGCCGCGATGAGGACCTCCAGGGCAGGC
>JAAYZO010000406.1 GCA_012514865.1 Lentisphaerota bacterium
GCCGCGGCGTCGCGATGAGGGCGCCGCCGGGCGTGCCGGCCGGGGCGCGGGGGGGTGGTCTTGGGCAAGCGAGGTCCGCATGAATGACATATCGATAGCCAGTGACAGCCGCCGCGGCGTGGTGGTGGTCCGCGCCGAGGGCACGTTGCCGAAGGCCCTGTGTCTCCGCGATGCCTCCGGGCGCGCGGTGCCCGCGGCAGTGCGGCCCTGCGGGCCGGGCTCGGTCGAGCTGGACGCCGGTGCGCTGCAGGCATGGACGCCAGACACGCCGGTGCTCTACACCCTCGAGGCCGAGGGCCAGTCCTGGCGTTTCGGGTACGTCGACCTGCGCCCGGACGGCGCCGGCCTGCGCCTCAACGGAGCGCCCTTCTACGCGCGCGGCTTCATCCGCGGCATCACCGCGCACGACCACCCGAATCTCTCCGGCGGCTCGACCCGCGACGGCTATGCCAAGGGCATCCGCCAGGCCAAGCGCTACGGCTTCAACCTGGTGCGCTTCCACAGCACCATCCCCGACCCCGAGTTCGTCGACCTGGCCGATGAGATGGGCCTCCTCATCCACATGGAGATCGGCTACCGCCATGAGTACGGCCCCGACGGCCGCAAGAAGGGCATCGTCATCGACGAACAGCGCTGGCGCGACGCCATCCGGCGCTACCGCAACCACCCGTCGGTGGCGATCTTCTGCCTGGGCAACGAGATGCACCGCGCCGGCCACAACCCCGAGGCGGCGCGCATGGTCCGCATCGGCCGCGAGATGGCGCCCGGCAAGCTCATCGTCGACAACGCCGGCTGGGGCGAGTTCGACCGCGACAGCGCCGACGTCTTCATCCAGCACATCGCCTACTACTTCCCCTACCGCAAGCACGCCGCCATGTTCCAGGAGGACGTCTGCTGGCGCATGAACGGCTCCGTGCATGACGAGCCGCTCGCCGCCGAGAACGCCGCCCCGGCCGCCACGACGGCCGTGCGCCGGCACCTCAACCCGGTGCGGCCGGTCCTCGCCCACGAGTGCATCCACTACATCATCCTGCCCGACTACGAGGCCCTGCGCCGCAAGTTCGACGACTTCGCCGCCCGCGTCGGCGAGGACTACCTCCGCGCCAACGGCATCGAGCGCCCGCGCTATCTGGACGCCCTGCCGCGGCTGATCGCCGAGAAGGGCCTCACGGCACGCCTGCCCGACGCCATCGCCGCCTCGAGCCACTTCCGCCGACTCGCCATCAAGACCTACCTCGAGCGCCTGCGCCTGGCCGGGAACATCGCCGGCTTCGAGATGCTCCAGTTCGCGGATTGCCTCAAGTACGAGAATAAGAACGGCCTCGTCGATGCCTTCGACGACGACCGCGACATCGACCCGGCCTGGCTTCGACAGGTCAACGACGACGTCGTGCTCCTGGCTGATGTCGACACCGAGAGCGGCTGGTCCGGCGAGCCATGGGCACTCCGGCTGCACCTCTCGAACTACGCCCCGCGGCCCCTCGGCGACGGCACCCTCGAGCTCCACCTCGCCGCGCCCGGCCAGCCGCGCCAATGCGTCTACCGCGCCGACCACGTATCGCCGGTCGCCGGCGTGTCCCTCCTGGCCGAGGTGGCCCTGCGGCCCAACGCCGCCGCACCGGGTGCCTGGCGACTCGAGGCCGAGCTGCGCTGCGGCGACCGTGTCTGCCGCAACGACTGGATCCTGCATGTCTTCCCGCGGCGCCGGGCGGCTGCCCGGCCGGCGCTGCGACTCGCCGATGCCGCCCTCGCCGATGCCGTCGCGAGTGTCCTCCCGGCAACCCCCGCCAGGACCGACGTCGTCGTCACCGACTGCCTCGATGACCGGGTCTTCGCCGACCTCGATGCCGGCCGGACCGTCATCCTCAACTACCACCGCGACCAGCCGGCCAACCGTACCGCCCTGCCCGCCATCCTCGACCGCTTCAAGCCCTGCATCTGGGACCGCGGCAGCCACCTCGGCGGCGTCATCGAGGCCGACTGGCTGCGGCTGGCCCTCGGCGGCGGACGCTTCTTCGACAAGCACTGCTATGACCTCATCGAGGGCGCCTGCAAGATCAACCTCGACCTGGCGCCGTTCCTCGTCGATGAGGTCGTCTGGGGCGTCGACAAGCCGGTGCGCGACCGCATGAAGGGCCTCATCCACGGCATCAAGGACTTCCTCCCCGCCGATACCCTGCGCAACTTCTCCTACCTCTTCAGCCTGCGCGTCGGCAGGGGCACGCTCTGGGTCTGCACCTTCCGCTTCGCCGCCGCCGCCACCGACCCGGCCACAGCCGCCTGCCTCACCGCCATCCTCGACCACGCACCGCGCCAGACGCCGGCCCACGCCGTCAGCCTCGGCGACCTGCAGTCGTGGTGCCGGAAGACCGCCGAGAACGGCCCCCTGGTCGAGGACGTCATGAACCGCTTCTGGGAACAGGACAACCGCCCCGTCGAAGACACCCTCTTCTGGGAAGAGGCCAAGGTCGACCTCAGCCGGATGTCGAAGTCGGCAGAGCGCTGACCCCGCCCGGCCAGGATGGCCGGAGGGGGCAGAGCTGTCGGACGGGTCGGACGGGGCAGACCTGTCAGACCTGTCGGACTTGTCAGACTGGTCAGACTGGTCAGACTGGTCAGACTGGTCAGACTGGTCAGACTGGTCAGACTGGTCAGACTGGTCAGACTGGTCGGACTTGTCAGACTTGTCAGACTTGTCAGACCTGTCAGACGGGCCGGGCGACGCGGCGAGTCATGCCGGCGGCGCGCCGTGCGCAGGGCTGTATGAAGATCGCGGCGGCGCTCGCTCGGTCACCCTGGAGGGGTGCCAGATCGTAGCCGGGGGTCGCGCGAGAGC
>JAAYZO010000407.1 GCA_012514865.1 Lentisphaerota bacterium
AAATGCCAGGCGGCACCCATGGCAGGAGGTCTGACAGGTATGACAGGTCTGACAGGTCTGACAGGTCTGACAGGTCTGACAGGTCTGACAGGTCTGACGGTTTCACCGTTTCACGGTTTGGCGGCGCCTTCCCGCGCCCTGGCGTGGGGCTGCGTCGGGCCGGGGGCGTGCAGAGCGGGTCATGGCATGAGGGGCTTGAGGGCCGGGTAGAGGGTGCGGTAGCGCTCGAAGCGTTCGGTGTAGGCGTCGGCGTGAGCGGGTCTGGGTTCGACGCTGGCGGCGGTTCGGACGCAGCGTCGGGCGATCTCGGTGATGGGCTCGCCGCTGACGGCGGCGCGGGCCTGCATGGCGACGCCGAGGCAGCCGGCCTCGGTAACCTCGACGACGGTGATCGGGCGGTTGAGCACGTCGGCCTTGAGCTGGAGGAGCGTCCGGCTGCGGGCGCCGCCGCCGGTGGCGAGGAACTCGTCGATGGCGACGCCGGCCTCGGCGAGGGTCTCGACGTTGAGCTTCATCTCGAGGCTGACGCCCTCGAGGAGGCCCTTGAGGAGGTCGCCGCGGCCGGTGCTGAGCTTGAGGCCGAGGACGGCGCCGCCGGCGCGGGTCTCGAAGTACGGCGTGCCGGAGGGCGTGAAGTAGGGCAGCACCATGAGGTCGCTGGGGGCTTCGGGGAGGCTGGCGAGGATGGCCTCGTAGACGCCGGTGCCCGTGGCGGCGGCATGCTGGCGCTCTTCGGCGGCCCAGACATCGCGGTACCATCTCAGGAGATTGCCGCCGGTCAGGGAATAGGCGATGGTGGTGTACATCCCATCGATGGTGAAGTCGTAGGTGCAGAGATTGGCCTGGCGGAGGCCATCGCTGAAGACGGCGCTGGCGAAGGCCGGGCAGATGCACTCGACGGTGCCCATGCCGTACATGGCGCGTCCGGGGGCGGTGACGCCGGCGCCGAGGGCGCCGCAGGGCTGGTCATGGCCGCCGGTGGTGACCACGGTTCCCGGGGCGACGTTGATACGTCGGGCCGCCTCGGGGGCGAGCCGTCCGACGACGGCGCCCGTCGGCAGGGTCCGGGCCAGTCGCGAGGGCTCCAGGCCGACTGCCGCCAGGATGTCGGGGTCCCAGGTATGGCTGCGGACATTGAAGAGCATGGTGCGTCCGGCCAGCGGGTAGCTGATGGCCGGCTCGAGGCCGAGGCGGTCCTGCAGGAGTTCCTCGAAGCAGTAGAGGTGCCGGGCGCGCCTCCAGGTCTCCGGCTGCTCGTCGCGCAGCCAGAGGATCTTGAAGAGGGTGAACATCGGGTGGGCGGTGTGGCCGGTGAGCTGGTACAGGCGTTCGGCGCCGAAGTGCTCCGGCCAGCGCCGGGCCACGTCGGCGGCGCGGGCGTCCGAGGAGACCATGGCATGTGAGAGCATCTCGCCGCGGGCTCCCACGGCGGTGAAGGCCTCGCCCTGGCTGGAGATGCCGATGCCGGCCACGGGGTCGCGGTCGCGGCAGGCACCGGCGGCCTCGGCGAGGACCTCCAGGCAGGCGCCCATGACCTGCTCCGAGTCCAGCTCGGCCCAGCCTTCGCGGGGCATGAGGGTCGGGTACTCGCGGGCGGCGGCCGCGAGGATGCGTCCCTCGGCGTCGAAGGCGACGGCCTTGCAGCCCGAGGTCCCGATGTCGATTCCCATCCAGCTCATGGCAGCACTCCCGTGGCGTGTCGGTGCCCCCGCGCGCAGGGCCGTAGCGGTGCGGTCAGCGTCGTGGCTGATGGTCGAGGCCCTGCAGGAAGGCGCCGCCGCGGCGTTCGAAGCGCGCCCAGAGCCGCTCCACGAGGCCGCCGATGGCGATGCCGCCCAGGGCCAGCCCGAGGCGTATCCAGTAGTCGGAGTTGTGCCAGAGCGCCCGCGGCGAGGCGAGGCCGGTCTGGGCGGTCGCCACGTGCAGGCGCGCCAGTAAGGGCGAGTGCACGACACTCAGCTCCTGGCCGCCGTACTCGATGCCGCGGCGCCAGCCGTGGTAGACGTGTCCGTTAACATGGTAGACGTAGAGCACCGGATCGCCGGGATCGGCCGTGGCGCCGGCCGGGAGGCGGCCGGAGAAGCCGGTCGTCAGCCGTCCGATGAGCCCGAGGTGGAGGACCACGATGAGCTTGACGGCGAACCAGGCGACGATGGCCACACCGGCGCATCGGCCTGGATGCCTGTACCACGGTTGCAGGGTGCTCACCAGGGCGTGTCCTCGCGCAGGGGTCGACGTCGATGGCGCGGCGCCCGCGGCGCCGCCAGCCTGCGAACTATAGCGGAGTCGTGTCGCTTGTCGAGCCCCGCGGCGCCTTCAGGGGGCCGGTGCCGCGGGTGTCGGCGCGGCGGCGGCGCGGCGCTCTCGGGCGAAGGCCTGCAGGACGGCCTGGTCATAGACCACCGGCAGGGCCTCCAGCGGCAGGCCGGCCGCGGGCAGGGCCGTGGCGAGGCGGACCTGCCGTCGTGCCGCTTCGACCATCGGCGAGTAGGGCAGCGGGACCGCATTGGCACGGCTGGTCTGGCGGAGCATGGCGCCGAGGGCCTGAGTGCGGAAGAGGAACTGCATCGGCTCGGCCGGGATGAGCACGGCCTGTCCCTGCAGGGCCGCCGGGTCGACGTCGCAGGCCTTCTGCAGGGCGGCGTCGGTCACCAGTCGGGCGAGGTCGGCGCCCTCGACGACTCGGCGCTGCTCGAGGTCGAGGAGCCAGGCGTCGTCGTCACGTCGCAGCTCGACCCATCGCCAGGGCGCCTCGGGGTCCGGGCCGCGCAGGCAGGCCGGCGACCACCCGGCCAGCCGAGTCAGGGTGAACCAGCGTCGCAGGGCTGCCTGGTTGGCCTGGCCGGGTGCTGCCAGGCGGTCCAGCGCCGCCATGAGTGCCGCGGGACCCGACGGGGTGCCTTCCTCGGCCCAGGCCTGTCGGGCGGCCTCGAGGTCATGCCAGGAAGCGGCGTCGGCGTCACCGGCGCCCTCGCGGCGGAGGGCCTCGGCCAGGGTGGCGTCGAGGTACCCGAAGAGGGCCGGCTCGACGGCTTGGGCCGCCAGCGGTTCGAGGAGTTCGCGGGCCGCCAGGATGGCCTCGGTAGGGCGATTGCGGCTGACGGCGAGGCGGAAGGCCATGGCAAGTTCGCGGAGGCGGTCCTCGCCGAGGACCTGCGTGGCCTTGTACACGGCGTTGTCGAGGAGCTGGCGATGCACGGGCGCGAGCATGTCCAGCCGGCCGGTGGCGGCGGCACAGAGGAGGAGCCGCTGCATCGGCTCGATGTCGAAGGGGAAGAGCCGGGCTTCGCGCAGGAAGAAGGCGAAGGCGTCGTCGTGGCGGTTGAGGCTGCCGAGGGCCAGGCCGGCCTCGCCGTTGAGGTGAGCGAAGTTCGGCTCCAGGGCCATGGCCGCCTGCAGGTGGGGCAGGGCCCGCAGCGGGTCGCGCAGCTTGTTGTTGGCGGAGATCCCGGCGTAGGCGTGGGCGCGGACATTCGTCGGCGCGACGCGGGTGGCGCGCGCGTAGGCGTCGTAGGCCTCGCCGTAGGCCTGGCGGGCGAGGTCGGGCCGGCCGCGGCCCTCGAGGACCTGGCCGCGGGCTTCGGCGAGGTAGGCACGTCGGAAGAGGACGCCGGTGGTGACCTCGCGCCAGGCGACGTGGCCGCCGAGGACGATCACCAGCGCCGCGGCCGGCAGGCGCAGCGCCTGCAGGACTGGCGGGCGGCCCTCGGGGGCGGCGCGCAGGCGCAGCCATGGCCGCCAGAGCATGCCGGCGAAGAGCACGGCGAGGAGCTGCGTCGGGGGCTGGACGAGGGCCTTGTCGAGGAGGCCATGCACGACCAGGACCCAGAGGCAGGCATGCGCCAGTCGTCGACGGGTCGAGCGGCCGGTGGGCAGGACCATCGGCACCATGAGCACCGCGGCCCACAGGACAGCGCCGGGGATCCCCACCGCGGCGGCGACATGGAGGAGTTCGCAGTGCGGGTGTTCGGTGACCGCCGCCGAGACGGCACGGGCCTTCTGGGCGCGCGAGCGGTAGAGCACAAAGTCGCGGCAGAAGTTGCCGGGGCCGCCCCCCAGGATGGGCTTGTCCGCGATCAGGCGCAGGGTGTTGGCGTAGAGTGGCAGGCGGATGTCCCTGGCGATGGCCTCGCCGATCTTCTCGGGCCAACTGATCACGACGCCGATCAGCAGCCCGGCCAGGGCGCCGCCGAGGAGGACCCGGCCGGTCCATGAGCATGGCTTGAGGAGGAAGAAGACCAGGCCGTAGAGCCCCAGGGCGAGCCAGGTGGCCCGGCAGTGGCAGGCGTAGACAATGACCAGCGAGATCACGACCACGGCGCCCTGCAGGACGACGCGGCGCAGGGGCGCCGCCAGGCCGCGACGGGGGGCACCGAGGCGGCGCAGTGCGAAGCAGGCCCACGGCGCCAGGACGGCCAGGAGGGTGGCGGCCCAGTTGCGGTTGCCGGCCAGGGCCACCGGCTCGTAGTCGGCGAGGACCTGAGCCAGGCAGTGCAGGACCTGCACGCACCAGAGGGCCAGGAGGGCCACGTCGAGTCGGCGTGGCAGGAGGCGTCGTGGCGCGATGGCGACGAAGAGGGCAAGGATGACCGGCCCGGCCGTCTCGGCGAGGCGCCAGGCGTCGGGGGTTCGGCCCCAGGCGGCGGCGAGGCCGTGCAGGGCGACGTAGCCCCAGAGCACGGCGGCGACCCCCCGCGCCCGGCTGCGGCGCCGGCTGTCGCCGACCTGGCGCCAGGGCGTGATGGCCAGCCAGGCCGCGGCGGCCAGGCTCAGGATGGCGAACAGCGGCAGGGCGATGTGGAAGACGAGGTTGAAGCCGGCGCCCATCGGGATGACCAGGGCCACCGGGTAGCTCGCGAAGAGTCCGGCCAGGAGGAGCAGCCGCATGGCTGGCGCACCGAGGGCATGCAGGCGCGCCAGGGGATCCGCGCGCGGCGGTGCGGCGGCGGCTGGAGCAGCGGTGCTCATGGTGCCGCACCCGGTGACGGCGCTCCGGCGGGGTCTGGCGCACCCTCGCGGAGGTCGTCCAGGAGTGCCGCGGCAGCGCCCGGGCCGCTGCGGCGACGAAGCTCGCGGCCGGTGTCGTCGTAGAGGACGTAGGCGGGCAGGACGGCGATGCCGAGGTCAGCGGCGAGTTCGGCGTCGCCCGCGCGGACAGCCAGGCCGGCCGCGGCGCCCTGGCGCACGGCGGCCATGACGTCGGCAGGGAAGGCCCCCGCGGCGGGGTCCTGGAGGATCAGCAGGCGCGCCACGGCGCCGTTGCCGGCGCGCAGGGCCGTGTCGGTCGGCAGGGCCACAGGCGGTGGTGCGGGGGCGGTCGGCGTCTGGCGCGGCCGCGGCCGGCGTTCGAAGGCCCCGAAGCTCCAGGCCAGGGCCAGGGCCACGGCCGCGTAGAGGATGCCGCGGCCGCGTCCCCACCTCAGTCTGCCCTGGTCGCCGGCAGGGGTCATGGTGCGGCCTGGTCCGGGCCGTAGAGCAGGGCCAGGGCGCTGCGCCGGGCCTGTCGCGTCGGCAGGGCCGTGACGGCCGCGCCGGTCCAGAAGTCGCGGGGTGTCCCGCGCAGGCCGTGTTCAGCGGGATCGAGGTCGACACGGGCCGGCTTGTCGGTCCAGTTGAAGACCACGACGAGGGTATCCTCCCGGCCGCGGCTGATCCAGAGTCGCGGCGGGTCCTGCTCGCTGGTGAAGAGGTCGACCGGCACGGCCCGTGGCCGTGGCTGGAGGACGCGTCGGAGGATCTCGGCGCCGAGGGGCTCGAGGAGCTCGAGCTGGTCGCCGAGGACGACATCGCCGCCGCTGAGGTGGACGAGGAGGGCATAGACGCGGGCCTCGGCCTCGTTGAACTCGCGGCCGGCCATCCAGCCGCCGTCGGGGCCGGCCGGGGCCACGACGCGGCGCTTGAACCACGGCGCCCGGGCGGTGTCGGGCCCGCGCACGACGAGGAAGTCCGGATCGCAGTTCCAGAGGTTGTCCTGCATCCACCAGCGCGCCGCGATGGCGCCGACATTGGTCAGGACGTGGCCCCAGTAGATGTGGATATCGCCGGTGGAGCGCACGGCATCGACGCTGCCGAAGACCGACTCGTAGGGGGCGCCGCAGCCGAGGAGGTAGGCCTCGGGGCCGATGGCCTCGCGGATGACGCGGAAGGCGATGCGGACCAGCTCGGCGCGCGGCACCGTCGGGTCGGCGAAGCGGGCGGCCTTGAGGATGCAGTGGCAGAAGTCGACCTTGAAGTACTCGAAGCCGTCCTGGCGGAGGCGCTGGAAGAGCTGCCGGAGGTGGTCTTGGACGGCCGGGAGGGTGACGTCGAGGTAGGCCATGGGGCCGTAGGAGAACGAGTCGGTCTGGAGCTGCCCATCGGCGCGTGAGGCGAACCACTCCGGGTGGTCGTAGAAGAGCGGGTTGTAGGTATTGACGAGGAGCGGCGCGGTCCAGATGCCGGGTATGCCGCCGGCGGCTTTGACATGGCGGGCGTAGTCGGCGAGGCCTTCCGGGAACTTGCCATTGGGCTGCCAGGTGCCCCACTGGGCCTCCCAGCCCTCGTCGATGCAGTGGACGCGGAGGGCCTT
>JAAYZO010000408.1 GCA_012514865.1 Lentisphaerota bacterium
CGTGGTTGGGGCACTCAAGAAGCTGCGCGCGGGCCGCCTGCCGGCCGGACAGGACCACATAGCGGGTCAGACTCAGACACTCGGTATCCGGTGCGGCAAATCCGACGCTGCACAGCAGCACAAGTGCATACACACGCGTCATCTGCGCCCCCTACACTGGCCCCACGGCATCTCTACACCAAGAAGCATGCGCGAGCCCACGGCCCCGAGTTCCATCCCGATCATGGGTTCCCTCTCTTGGCCTCAGCCCGCACCGCCTCCGGCGTCGGTGTCACGGCACCCTTGGCGAGTTGGTCGGTTACCGTTTCCTCCAGCCTCTCGGTGATCGCCTTGGCGCCGGCGAGGAACGCATCACCCAGGAACACCTTAAGCGCCTCATCGTCCTTGACGCCGTACTTCCTCTCATAGAGCAGGAGCAGCTTGAAGCTCTCGATGTCGTCCAGGTCAAGGTGCGTGACCTTGATGCGGGTGCCATAGCCCTCCACCAGGCGGGGCAGGAGGTTCGCTTTGATACCCATGCACTCGGGGCAGGTGGAGGAGGCGAAAAGGTAGACCTGCAGGGGCCGTGTTTCGGCGGCCGGAGCGGGCGCGCTGTTCGCGAGCCAGACGGCGACCGCCAGGGCGCCGGACATGGCCAGACCGGATATGCGCTTGGTCATCTGCCACTCCTTACTCGTGACTTCGCCCCCATGCCAGGCCTGCCGGGCCAGACCAACCGCAGAGCGGGCCCTGCACGCTCATCTCCTCCGCCGCACGCACACGCGTCTGCTGCCGGAGTTCGGGGGTATGTCCCGCCGCCGCGCTACTCCTTCGGCAGGTACGACGTGATCGGGTTGGTCAGGTCATCCGGCGTGCCCTTCTTGCCGTCCGCACCGGCAGGCCCGAGCTGCTGGAACTCGGTGAACTTCCGGGCCATGTCCGGGTCCCCGCTCACCTGGACCAGGACCTGGGCCGTGGCGTCGACGATGAGCTGAATGGGCTGCTGCTCCATGGGGCAGATGGCGAAGGCCCCGTTCAGTTCCACGAGGGCCTGTTCCGGCCTGCCCCAGTAGCGGTACATCGTTGCCTTGGCGAGCTTTCCGCGCCAGTCGTCGGCATAGGCTCCGAGGGCCTCCGAGAAGCGCGCGTCGCGCGCCTGGGCATCCGGCGGCTGGATCTCGCCGAGCGGGTTGGCCAGGTCGTCGTCGGTCCCCGGCGTCCGGTCCGGTCCGGCCCGGCCTATCTTGACGAAGCTGAGGAAGGCATTGGCGCGGGCCACGCTCCCGTCCGCGGCCTTCAGCACCTCGGTGAGCATCTTTGCGGCCTCGGGCATGGTGTCGGCCGAGCACACGTCGAAGAGGACCCTGGCCTCGAACAGGGCCCGCTCGGTGTCGCCCTTGCGCAGGAGCAGCTGCACGACGCCCTTCTGGAGCTGCTCGCACAGCGGCGGGCTGTCGGCGTGGCTGGCGATCAGCCGGCCCAGCTTCTCGATGGTCGGGTCGATGAACCTGGCGTTCTCCGGCCTGCTCAGGGCCGGGACGATCTGGGTGCCGACGAAGCGTCGGCACCACTCCATCTGGTCGTCGTGGGTGACGGCCCTGGCGCGCAGCATGAACGCATCGATGGCCTCCTCGAAGGCGCCCCGTCGCAGCTGGACCGAGGCCAGCACGCCTTGAGAGTAGCCCAGGCTGCGTCCGCTGATCCGCGGGTAGTCGTCGATCGACTTGCGGACGGCCGTGAGCGCCTCATCATACTTGCCCAGCGCCATGTACAGCTCGGCGATCAGCCGCTGGTCGATCTGCCGGTTCGACTGCAGTTCCGGCTTGGCCCCCGCCATGTCGACCATCTTCTGGAGTTCCGGGATGGCCAGTTCTCTTCTGCCCTCTCCCAGGAAAGAGCAGGCCACATAATGCTGGCACATGGCCATGGTCTCGGGGCTGGCATCGGGGTTCTCCGCGAAAGCCGCCTTCATGAGGGAGCGGATTTCCTCAAACTTCCTCTCGCTGTAGGAGATGTTTGCCAGGGTCTCGTAGCAGGTCAGGCGCTGATCGCGGCTGGCCTGGCCGTCCTTCAGCGCGGCCTCCAGCAGCGGCCTGGCCTCGGCGCCGCGTCCCGAACCCGCCAGCTTCACGGCCTTGGCGATATCCCCCTTTACGTCGCCCCGCGCCCGTGGCGCCATCAGTCCGATCACGGTGCATGCCGCCAGGGTCAGACACAGCCTGCGGTTCATCGGCGCTCCTCCTCATTCGGCTCCACACGGCACAACCACACCCATCGCGATGCTAACTCCATGCATCGCTCCTGTCAAGTCATCGAGCGAACTATTGCGGTGGCAGCAGGAGATTTGGCCGCGTGCGCCTGGGGGGAGCCGGCAGAGGCCCCGGTGCGGCCGCCTTCCCGCCAGGCCCTCTGCAACGTCCCTCGCTGCGTTGATGATCCACATGCGCCGCACTCACCTGCGGGGCCGGCCATCGGCCCGCGCCGCTGCCGCGCCGCCTGCCCAGGCCCGGCCCTGAGCAGGCGGCCGCAGGAGCATCGCGTCGCAGTGCGAAGGGTGACCGGCTGACGCGCCGCCGGAGGCGCGCCAGCAGGCCGGACTAGAACAGCGGGCGGCCGTCGAGCCCCTCGGCCTGCAGCCGCCCGGGAGGGAAGCCCATGAGCCCGAGCACGGTCGGGGCGATGTCAGCCAGCGCCGGTTCAGCCACGGTCATGCTGCGGTTGCAGAACAGGACGCCGGGCACGAGGGCTGGATCGACCATATGGTCGCCGCTCCACGGTCTGTCGTTGTCCTCGATCACCGCCCCCGGGGCCGCGCCGAGGGCGGTCTGCCACGAGACGCGCCAGCCCGCGTTCGTGCCCACCACGATATCCGGCGCGTGCTCCGAATGGTCGCCATGGAACACCTCCTCGCGCAGCCAGACACTGCTGAACACCGGCTGGTGCTCGACGGGATCCTCAAGAGCCTTCAGTGAGTCGGCGATGGCGCGTCGGAGGGCATCGGCCTCCAGGCCCGGGGTGACGATGCCGTGCGGCTCGCGGCCCCTGAGGTTGAGGTGAATGCCGGTGAACCCGAGGGCGTAGGCGCGGGTGCTCGCCCAGTCCACGTTCTCGAACAGCGGCAGCCCTTCCCTGTCATCCCGGCCCCGGAAGGAGAGCAGGCCGCGGCGGTGCAGCCAGGAGTTGAGGTGCACGGCCCGTCTGAAGCCGGTGAACCCGTGGTCGGAGAGGACAATCAGCGTATCGCCGTCCTGCAGCTCGTCCATGACCTGGCCCAGAACCCGGTCCATGCGGCGGTAGCATTCAGGAATGGCGTTCCTCAGCCGTTCCGGAGCGTTGGTGCTGCAGCGCGGGTGGCGCGGGTCGCGGAACCGCCAGTAGAGGTGCTGGATCACGTCCGGGTACTCGAAGTAACCGAACAGCACGCCCTGATCGGAGCGCCTCAGTTCGTGCAGCAGCAGGCGCGTCTGCCGGTCGAGAAGATCCTCGGCCTGGTCCAGAAAGGCGTCGTCACTGATTCTGCCCTCGTTCAGGGCCCAGGTGTCGAAGGGCATGCCGCGGGTCGGGAAGAGACCCACCTCCGCGGCGAGCCGGGCGCTGTAGTTCCGGGGGTACGAGACCGGGAACCACGGGTCGCGCGGGTCGAGAGAGATGGGCGAGACGTAGAGCTTCAGATGCGGCCGCAGCCCGGCCAGGTGGAACCGGGTCAGGCCGCGCATCCGGCGGAAGGGCCCCACCCTGAACTCGATGTCAGCCCAGTCGCTCCACTCGCCCGCAGCGAGGCTGAACTCGCGATCCAGGATCGACACGGTGGCCTCGGCGCGGTCACGGCTGACGCGGACCTGGAAGGGCAGCTTCATGCGTTCGGCCTTGCCGGTCAGGCCGGCCTTGTACGGCCCGAGCAGCTCCAGCTGCATCGTGTCGGATGGTTCGACCACGAACACCTCGCCGCCGGTATCGGTGGTGACGGCCTCCTTCTCCGTGGTGTAGAAGGCAAACGTGCCCTGGGTGCCGAGCAGATCGGGGGTGCCCATGCCGGCGAGCATCCGCCCGTTGACGGGCTCCGGGGGAAAGGTGACCGGGCAGGACAGAATGACCATCGGCACGCGCGCTTCGGCGCCGTAATCCCAGAACGCCCTGGCCCTGCGGACGGGCTGTGACCGGCCCTGGCCCGGGGCGGCGAGTGAGAGGTCAGGCAGGTAGCTGTCCGGCCGGCGCGAGATGAAGTCGACGATACCGTGCTGCCCGGGGTTCCGTCCGGTCACTGCCGTGCACCACGCGACGGGCGACAGGGGCGGGTTGGTCGTGGCCAGCCGGGC
>JAAYZO010000409.1 GCA_012514865.1 Lentisphaerota bacterium
GGCACGGCCTCCTGGCGGGTCTCTCCCGGCGGCCGTGGAGTGTGAGGTCAGCCATGGATTCATCCGTCCGTCTGCCGATCATCGAGGCCCACCGCGGTGCCAGTGACGAGTGCCCGGAGAACACCCTCAGCGCCTTCCGGCGCGCCGTGGAGCTCGGGGCGGCCTCGATCGAGCTGGACATCCACGAGACCAAGGACGGCGAGCTGGTCGTCATGCACGACGAGACGGTCGACCGCACCACCCGCGGCAAGGGCCGCCTGGCGGCGCTGACCCTGGCCGAGCTGCGGGCGCTGGACTGCGGCGCCTGGAAGCACGCGCGTTTCGCCGGCGAGCGCATCCCGACCCTGGCCGAGGCCCTGGAGCTGAGCCGCGCGCATGGCGTGCGCTTCAATGTCGAGGTCAAGGCCTTCAGCAGCCCGCGTGCCGCCGAGCGCCTGGTCGGGCTGCTGCGCGAGTACGCCCCGGCCGGCGGGACGCATGTCGTATCGTCGTTCCATGTCGATGCGCTGCTGCAGGTCCGCCAGGCCGACGCCGGGGTGCCGCTGGCGATGCTCGGGAACTTCCCGGCGATCCTCGACGCCGCGCGCCATCACGGCTTTCCGTGGATCCATGGCGCCTATCGCGGTGTCTCATCCGCGGTGGTGACGGCCGCGCACGCGGCGGCCGTGCAGGTGATGATCTGGACGATGGACGAGCCCGGACTGCTGGCCTACTATGCCGGCATGGGCGTCGATAAGGTGTGCACCAATCGGCCGCGGCTGATGCTGGCCGAGGCTGATGTGCTGGCGGCGCTGCTGCCCTGAGGCATGCACACAGGGGGAACCGCGGACCATGGCTGATGACAAGACCGATCAGGCCTTCGTGACACCGGAAGTGGAGCCGTCCGACACCGCCTCGGACGGCGCCAACAAGCTGGTCCTGGCGAGCAAGGAACTCCCGGACCGCATCTACCTCATACCGACCTCGGCCAAGCCGGTCTTCCCCGGGCTGATGTTCCCGCTGATGCTGCCGCCGGGCCGCGAGGCCGATACCCTCAAGACCGTCGCGCAGCAGGTCCCCGATCGCATTGTCGGCTTCGTCCTGACCAAGGACGAGAAGACCTCGGATGACGGCGAGGTGCTGTCGCGGCGGCTCTACCGCATGGGCACCGCCGTGCGCATCCTGCGCCTCGAGGAGAGCAACGAGGGCGCGGTGCAGGCCCTCTGCCAGGGCCAGAAGCGCTTCGAGATCCTCAAGGCCATCGAGCGCGACAGCCGCCTTATGGCCCAGGTGGTCTACCCGCAGGACGTCCTCATCCTCGGCGATGACGTCAAGGCCCTCGGCCTCGGCATCATCAACACCATGCGCGAGCTGATCAGCCACAACCCCCTGTTCAGCGAAGAGATCAAGATGCTCATCTCGCGCACCGACTGGGGCGACCCCGGCCGCCTGGCGGATTTCTCGGTGACCATGACCTCGTCGTCGCGCGAGGAACTCCAGGAGGTCCTCGAGTGCCTCGACGTGCGCACCCGCCTGGAGAAGGCCCTCTTCCTGCTGCGCAAGGAACTCGATCTGAATGCCCTCAAGGAGAAGATCACGCATCAGATCGAGGAGCGCATCAGCAAGCAGCAGCGCGAGTTCTTCCTGCGCGAGCAGCTCAAGGCGATCAAGCAGGAACTCGGCCTGGAGAAGGACGAGAAGACCGAGGAGCTCGAGCGCTACCAGCAGCGCGTCGACGACCTCGGCGCGGCCCTCCCCGACGAGGCCCGCGACCGCATCGGCGAGGAGATCGACAAGCTGAAGATCCTCAGCCCGCAGTCGCCGGAGTATGCCGTCTCGAGGAACTACCTCGACTGGCTCACCGGCCTGCCCTGGGGCGAGTTCAGCGACGACCGCCTCGACGTCGCCGCCGCCCGGCGCATCCTCGACCGTGACCACTACGGCCTCGAGGATGTCAAGAAGCGCATCCTCGAGTTCATCGGCGTGGCCAAGCTGAAGGGCTCCGTCGAGGGCTCGATCCTCTGCCTGGTCGGACCGCCCGGCGTCGGCAAGACCTCGCTCGGGCGCGGCGTCGCCGAGGCCCTCGGCCGCAAGTTCTTCCGCTTCTCGCTCGGCGGCATGCGCGACGAGGCCGAGATCAAGGGCCACCGCCGCACCTACATCGGGGCCCTGCCGGGCAAGGTCATGCAGGCCGTCAAGACCTGCGCCACCGCCAACCCCGTCATCATGCTCGACGAAATCGACAAGCTGGCGGCGTCCTTCCAGGGCGACCCGGCGTCGGCCCTGCTCGAGGTCCTCGACCCGGAACAGAACAACAGCTTCCGCGATCACTACCTTGATGTCCCCTTCGACCTCTCGAAGGTGCTCTTCATCGCCACCGCGAATGTCCCCGACACCATCCCCGGGCCGCTCCTCGACCGCATGGAAGTGATCAGCCTCTCCGGGTACATCATGGAGGAGAAGCTCCACATCGGCAAACGCCACCTCCTGCCGAAGCTCCTGCCGCGCCATGGCCTGGACCGCGCCGATGTCAGCGTCTCGGACGGCGCCCTGCGCGCCATCATCGACGGCTACGCCCGCGAGGCCGGCGTGCGCGCCTTCGAGAAGGCCCTCGGCGGCTGCCTGCGGCGCATCGCCGCCGGACGCGCCGAGGGGACCATCAGCGAGCGCGTCAGCATCACCCCGGCCAACCTCGAGGAGTACCTCGGCAAGCCGCGCTTCACCGACGACCCGCTGATGCGCCACGGTCGCCCCGGCGTTGTCATGGGCCTGGCCTGGACGGCCCTCGGCGGCAGCACCCTCTACATCGAGGCCCAGGCCGTCCCCGGCCCCACCGGCACGACCCTCACCGGCCAGCTCGGCGGGGTCATGAAGGAGTCCTGCCAGATCGCCTACTCGCTGGTCACCGCACACGCCCGCGACCTCGGCATCCGCGAGGACTTCTTCAAGGACCGCACCATCCACATCCACGTCCCGGCCGGCGCCACCCCCAAGGACGGGCCCTCGGCCGGCATCACCATGGCCACCGCCCTGGTCTCCCTCGGCCGCCATCGCCGCCCGCCGGCCGGCTGGGCCATGACCGGCGAGCTGACCCTCACCGGACGCGTCCTGCCCGTCGGCGGCGTCCGCGAGAAGGTCATCGCGGCCCGCCGCTCGAAGGTCCGCCATGTCATCCTGCCGAAGGCCAACGAGAAGGACTTCAGCGAGGTCCCCGAACGGGTGCGCCGCGGCCTGACCGCGCACTACGTCGAGGACTTCAACGAGGTCGTCGCCCTCGTCTTCGGAAAGGCCTGACGACCGGCTTGGACCAGGGCTGTTCGAAGGTCCGGTTCTGGCACCCCTTCAGGGTGCGTGGTTCGTGGATTCGCGCTTCCGGGGGTCGGGCTGCGCGCGACCCCCGGCTGCGATCTGGCACCCCTTCAGGGTGACCGGATGGGCTCTAACGCGATCTTCGATCAGCCCTGGGCTTCGACCGGGTACGGCAACCGACGGCAACACACGGAGGCAGAGACGCCATGCAACGCCGGGACTTCCTCAAGGCCGGTACGGGCATCGGCCTGGCCAGCCTGCTCGGGCCTGACCTCTGGGCGCAGGTGCAGCGCGACCTCCTCGACCCTGAAATCCCTGAACGTGTAACTACATCCGTGCCGGCGAAACCATAAACCCCTTGGCGGCAATGTTCTTTATTTGCTGCCAGGGGGTTGTTTCTGCGGAAAACATAGTTACATTTGCCATAGTGTA
>JAAYZO010000410.1 GCA_012514865.1 Lentisphaerota bacterium
ACTTCGTAGAACTCCATGGTGGCGGGCTCCTTCGGTCTGGGGTGGTTCATGACACCCTAATGTAGCCCGCCGGAGCATGGGGCACCAGACGGCCCCGGCGACCCAGGCGGCCCCCGCGCCGACGCGAGCGGGAGGGCATGACGGGGCCCGACAAGTCTGACGGGTCTGACAGGCCGGCCTCGCAGCGGCGCCACCGCCCCGGGAACGCCACTCTCCCGAGTGGCGCCGCCGCCCCCTGGGATCGCCGAGCGTCGGCTCGGCCTCCGGCGGGCGCCGGTGGGCGGCGCCCGTGGTCGCGCGACCTACTCGAGCGGCGCCGGGGGTGCCGCCTCGGCCCCGGCCTTGTCGGCCTTGCCGCGGGCGCGGCGCGGCTTCTTCGCCTTGCCATCGGCGGCGGTGTCGGCGGCGGTTCCGCCGAGGCGGGTGCATCCGGGCCCGGCCAGGGTGCTGCGGCCGCTGCCCTGTTTACGCACCTCGATCCGCGTCGGTATGCGGCTCTTCATCTGCTCGATGTGCGAAATCACGCCGATCATGCGGCCGTGGGCGTGATGCAGTCCCTCCAGGGTCGTCACGGCGGTGTCCAGGGCGTCGCTGTCGAGGGTGCCGAAGCCCTCGTCGAGGAACAGTGAGTCGACGCGGAGGCGCCCGCCGGCCATCTCGGCCAGGCCGAGGGCCAGGGCTAGGGACACCATGAAGGTCTCGCCGCCCGAGAGATTCGAGATGGGCCTCTCGATGCCGCCCTGGTCGCGGTCGACCACCGCCGGGAGGAGTTCCGTGGCGGTGGCCGGCCAGACCGCGCGGTAGCGTCCGCTCATGCGTTCCAGGTGTGGATTGGCGGCATGGAGGAGCCGCCGCAGGGTGATGCCCTGGGCGTAGCGCTGGAACTTGGTGCCATCGCTGGAGCCGATGAGGTCGTGCAGGCGATCCCAGCGCTGGAAGCGCCCGGCCTGGCGCTCGATGGCCGCGATGCCCTCGGCAGCGCGCTGGCGGCGTTCGTCGTCGGCGCGCCGGGCCTCGCCATCGGCGCCGATGGCGCTGACCAGGGCATCGCGACGGGCACGGGCCTCGTCGCGTTCCACGACGAGTTCGGCCTGCGGCCGGTCGGTACGGGCCTGGCGGGCGGTCTCGTCGAGGTCGCGCTCGGTCGTGGCGGCGCGGTCTCGGAGGACCGCATCGCTCTCGGCGAGGGCCGACCTCTCCGCGGTCCAGCGCTGCACCTCGGCGTCGTCCCAGCGCGCCTCGCGGCAGGCCGCCTCGTCGGCGAAGCCGGCCTCGCGCAGGCGCGCCGCGAGGTCGCTGGCCAGGCCCTGGGCCCGGTCGGCGGCCTGCCGCGACTGCTCCCTGGCCGCGGCGACCTCACGGGCGGCGCTGAGGCGCTGTGCCTGCAGGGCCTGCCGGCGGCCGTCGAGGTCAGCGAGGCGTCGGTCGGCGCGCTGCGACTCCTGCCGGAGGGCCTTCTCCTCAGCGTCGGCCTGGCGCTCGCCGAAGCGCTCCAGACGCGTTCCGCGCAGGGCCGCCAGGGCCGTCTGCCGTCGTTCGAGGTCGTGGTGCTTCTCGTCCCGATCCTGCTGGTGTGCCGCCAGGCGTCGCATCGCTTCGGCGACGGCCTGCCCTGCCGCTTCCGATGCCACCCGTGCCTCCGCCGCCCGCCGTTCCTCCTGGGCGTACAGCCGAGCGCGCTGTGTCAGGGTCTTGAGGTCGTGGTCGAGGGCCTCGGGCTGCGCCTCCGGCACGCCGGCGTTGTGCAGGCGTACGGCGATGGCCTGCCAGGCCTCCGCGGCGGTGGCCTCGGCGGCCGTCGCCATCCTGCCGGCCTCGGCGCCGGCCGCCGCGGCGTCGGCCGCGGCCTGCCGGGCCGTCGCGGCCTCGGCCTGGGCTCGAGCCGCGGCATTGGCGGCCTGCTCCGCCGCCAGGTCGCAACGCGAGGACGTCTTCAGGCAGGCCTGGCAGGCGCGGTTCGCATCCGCGGCCCGGCGTCGGGCCTGGTCGGCCTCGGCCGACAGGCCCGACAGCGCCGCACGGCATTCCTCCAGGGCCTGCTGCGCCGCCGGTACCGCCGGGGTGTTGCCCGCGGCATAGGGATGCTCGAGGGACCCGCACAGCGGGCAGGCGCGGCCATCGACGAGCTGCTGGCGCAGGTCCTCGAGGCGGGCCACGGTCTGGGTCAGCCGGAGGTTCTCCTCGGCGAGGCCGATCTGGCGTTCCAGGTCGGGCCGGCGGGCTTCGAGAGCGGCCTCGGCGGCCAGCGCGGCCGCCTCGGCGCGGTCGCGGCGTTCCTCGGCCTCGTGGAGGGCCTGCCGCGCCGCCTCGGCGGCGGCGCGGGCCTGCGGCAGAGTCGCCTCGGCCGCGGTCGCGGCCTGCGCGGCCTGCGTCGAGCGCTCGCTGCGCTCGCGCGCTATCCGATCGGCCTGGCGCGCGCGCTCCACGGCCTCGCCGGCCTCCAGGCGGCGCTGTTCCCAGGCGGCGCGAAGGGTCTGCACCGGTCCCAGCGTCTCGGCAAGCGTCTGGTCGGCGCTGTGGGCCTCGAGGTAGTGGCGGGCCTTGGCCAGGGCCTTCTCTTCCTTCTGGGCTGTCGCGACGGCCTTCGCGCGCTCGTCCTGGCTCTGCTGGAGGCGCATCTCGGCCTCCTGCAGGGCCTGACGCGCCGCCGTTTCGGCCTGTTGCGCCACCGCGATGGCGCCCTCGAGGGCGCGCAGCTCCTGGAGCTGGGGCAGGGCCGTCTCGAGGGCCTGCCGGGCGGCGGCCGCGGCGGCCTGGGCATCAGCCAGCGCCGGCCGCAGGGCGACCAGGTCGCGGCGGTGCTTCTGGAGGGCCTCACGGCGGGCCTCGAGGGCCTGGCCGGCCGCGATCTCGGCCTGGCGTGCCGCCGCCACGGCCTTGACATCGGCATCGAGACCCCGCGCCGCCTCGGCGCGGCGCAGTCGCGACAGGGCCGGCCCGGCCGCCTCGGCGCGCGTCTGCCAGGCGGCGCGCGCCACCGTGATCGCCTCGCGCTCTGACCGCAGCTTCGCCAGCGCCTCGAGCCAGGCGATGGACGCCTCGAGATCGCGCAGGCCGTGTTCCAGGACATCACGCTGCGCCGTGGCCTCCGTCAGGCGCGCTTCCAGGGCCTGGCGGTCCTCGCTCGAGAGCAGCCCGGCGGTCTGGAGCTCCTGCTGCCGCCGCAGGTCGTCCAGGGCCTCCTTCTCAGCCTGCCAGCGGGCGTGGACCGCCCGGTCGATCTCCTGGTAGATGCCGGTGCCGGTGACCTGTTCGAGGATGCCGGCGCGGTCCTTGTCCTGAGCCTTCAGGAAGGCATCGAAGCGGCCCTGCACGAGGAGCACCGAGCGGGTGAACTGCTCGAAGGTCATGCCGGTGATGCGCTCGATCTCCTCGGCGACGGTGCGTAACTGCTCGGCGACCACCTCGCCGGTGTCGGCTCTGGCGAGACGGCGTTCCGCTGCCTGCAGGCTGCCGCCGGGGTGGTTGCGGGCGCGGTGCTGTTCCCAGCGGCAACGCCACCGTTGCGCGCTGACCTCGAACTCGACCTCGGCGTAGCACTCGCCGGTGCCGCGGGTCATGACCTCGTTGGCTTCCCTCGAGATACTCTGGCGGGCGGTCCGGCCGTAGAGGGCCAGGCAGATTGCGTCCAGGACCGAGGTCTTGCCGGCGCCGGTGGGGCCGGTCAGGGCGAAGAGGCCATCGCGGAAGGCCGGGTCCGTGAAGTCGATCTGCCAGGCGCCGGCCAGGGAGTTGATATTCTTGAAGCGCAGGGTGAGGATCTTCATGGCGCCGGTCGCTCGCGTTGAGGGTCGGTCTCATCGACCGCCTTCAGGACCTCGGTGAAGAGTTCGCCGAGCCACTGGCGCTCCTCGGCGGAGACGGTCGGGTCGTCGTCGAGGCGCAGCCCGAAGACGTCCGCCGGGGTCAGGTCGTCGAGGCTGACCACCGTGGCGTCGTCGCGGGTGCCCGGCGTGGCGGCATAGCGGCGGCAGTCCTGGTGGGCCAGGATGCGGACCGCTGAGCCCTCGACGAGGCCCGGCAGGCTCGCCCAGAAGGGCCCGAGGTCGCCCTCGGCGGCGGTGACCTGCACCTCAACCCAGGCCGACTCGCCCGCCGTCACCAGCTCGCGCAGGCGTTCGGCGATGGCCTCCGGGCTGCCTTGGACCTGCTCCAGGCGCTGGAATACCGGCACCCGCTCGAGGCGTACCACCGGCGGCGTGCCGGGCGCCGGGCCGAACTCGACGACCACCACCGCCTTCTCCTGGCCGGCCTCGGCGAAGCTCATCGGCAGGGGCGACCCGGAGTAGCGCCAGAATGGCGCTCCGGCGAGGTCCTGCGGGCTGTGCAGGTGGCCGAGAGCGCCGTAGTCCGCCGCCGGCAGGAGCGCCGGCGGTAGGGCCGCGAGGTTGCCGACGCGCGGGGCGCGCTCGGAGGTGCTGTCGGAGAGGGTGGCGCCGCCGAGGTAGAGGTGGCCGGTCAGGAGCAGGGGCAGGTCCCGTCCGGCGCGTTCCCGGGCGCGCTGCTGCGCCAGGTTGGCGACGGCCTCGTAGTGTCGTCGGAAGCCGTCTCGGAGTCCGGCCTGGCGGTCGGCGTCGTCCTCGCCGGCCTGGTCGCGGCGGAGGTCGCCCTCGCGCAGGTAGGGCACGGCGCCGATGACCAGGCCCGGCCGACCGTCGGCGCCGTCCACCACGACCACCTGGCGCTCCAGGTCCGCCGCGTCGATGGCGCCGATGACGCGGGTGCGGAGGTGCTCCAGGGCCGCGGCGGGGGCCTCGAGGAGCGACGGCGAGTCGTGGTTGCCGCCGATGACGACGACCATCCGGCACAGCGCCTCGCCGCAGATGGCCGCCAGGAGTGAGTAGTAGCACTCCTGCGAGCGGTTCGACGGCGCCCCGGTGTCGAAGATGTCGCCGGCGACGACGAGGGCGTCGGGGGCTTCGCGGCGCAGGAGCTCGAGGAGCCACCGGGCGAAGGCCTCATGCTCGGCCTGGCGGTCCTGGTCATGCAGGCGGGCCCCGAGGTGCCAATCCGATGTGTGGATGATCTTCATGGGGGGTCGTGTCTCGGGCGCGTTCGGAGCCGGGTCATGGCGCGGCCTCGGCAGGGCCATCGCCGCCGCCGCCGGGGAGAGCCCGGTTGAGTGCGGTCGAGAGGCGCCAGCGGTGGTCCTTGGAGGTGCCGCTGAGTTCCGCATTGAAGAAGGCCCACGAGAGCGGCCGGAAGATCCACCCCACCACTCCGGCGTTGTCCAGGGCCTGGCCGCTGACGGCCAGGGCGATGCGGTCGGTCTCCCAGGCGTACTCGCCGGCGCCGCGCAGGGAGAGGATGGTCCCGTCGGTGGTCAGGGACCGCACCGCGACGCGGTCGCCGGTGAAGGCGAGGTCGGCATCGAGGCGGGTGATGCGTCCGAGGCCGGAGGCGCGGCCGCCGGTGAGGCGGCTGAGGAAGGAGACATCCAGGAGGCGTGCCAGGGGGTCGAAGAGCGGCACCCGCCAGAGGTCGGCCTCGGTGATACTGAGGACGCCGTCCCCATAGACCTGCAGGTCACGGCCGGCCCAGCCGCGCAGGAACTCGAGATTGCAGTGTGCCTGCACCAGCCCCTCGGAGGTGGCGGTGCTGCCCTGGCTGCCGATATGGGCGTAGAGGTCCTTCATCGCCATGCCGTCGCCGCGGAAGGCGGCCTTGCCGAAGCCGGTCTCGGTGTCGTAGAGGCCGGTGGTCGCGATGGTACCGCCGAAGAGTCGTGCGGCGGTGAGGTCCCAGTGCAGTGCCGACTGGCTCAGGCGCCAGTCGGCGGTGGCCTCCTCGAGGCGCAGGCCGCGCGCGGTTATCCAGGGCGCCTGGACCGACCCGCTGAGCTGCAGCCTGGGCTCGCGGCCGAGGTAGAACGAACCCTGGCAGTCGATCGAGGAGTCCGGTGAGAAGGCGAGGGGGCCGAGGAGGCGGCCCCAGTCGGGGTGGATGAGGTCGAGGATGACGGCCGGGTCTTGGCCGCCCGCGGCCTGGCGCAGGGCGAAGGTGCAGCGCGGGTTGCTGTCGGTGAAGACGGTCACCTCGCCCTCGAGGGCTGCGTTGGCGGTGGTGATGCGGGCCTGGCGCACGACGACCTTCTCGGGCAGCTCGAGTTCGACGGTGGCGCGCAGTCCGGTCAGGGCCTGGTCGCGGTAGCTCAGGGCGTCGGCCTGCAGGTCGGCGGCCAGGGTCAGGGTCCAGTCGCGGCCGCCGGGTGTCTGGCGATAGGCGAGGCGGTGCAGGTCGACGGTGGCGGCCTGGGCGTCCTGCCAGCGGACGTCCTGCCAGACGCGGCGGTAGAAGCGCTTGGCCTCGCGGTGGTCGATGAAAGTCGCGACCAGCTCGGGTCGGCCGACGATGCGGGCGTTGCGGATGGTGATGGCCAGCGGCTTGAAGTCGATGGTCAGGTCGAGCGAGAGGTCATCGCCGTCGGCGGTGGTGGCGACGATGTCGGTGAAGGCCAGCCGGCGTGAGGTGAGGTCGATGGTGCCCTGAGCCGCGCGCAGGGCCAGGTCCTTGTAACGTGCTTCACGGCCGGCGGCCTGGGCACGCAGGCGCCACGGCTGGCGGGCGTCGTCGCGGCCCGCGGTGAGGGTCACCTGTGCCGGCAGGCCGGGGGAGCAGCGGATGCCGTGCACGATGTCGCTGGCCGGCAGTCCCAGCCGCGGCACGGCGGTGTCGTACCAGCGCCCGGGGTAGCCGTTGCCCGCGGCCTGGACCTCGACGCGGCCCGACGCCGGCGTCCAGCGCAGGGTGCCCTCCAGGGTCACGCCGTCCTGCCAGGACGGCGCCGCGGCGGCGGTCGTGCCGGCGGCGGGTCCCGGAGGGGCGCCATGGGGGTCGGCAGGCTCGGCGAGGGCCTGGCAGCGCAGGCCGAACGGCACCTCCCAGACGCCCGAGGCGAGGGCCTGGTCGAAATTCACGCTGGCCTGCACTGCCACCGCATCGGCCGGTGCGTCAGGCAGGCCGAGCGTCGTTTCCTCGAGGTGCAGGACGCCCTCGACCAGTCGCCAGGGCGCCTCCAGCGGGCCGGCCTCGCGGCCGTGCAGGCCGATGGTGGCGGTGCTGACGCGGCCGGCGGCGCGCAGGCGGCGCCAGTCCAGCGGCGAGCGTTCCAGGCTGGCATGGAGGCTGACCGGGCTGGTTAAGGCGACCTGGCGCAGCGCCGGCAGGCGCGCGGTCAGACCGGCGGCGCGCAGGCGTTCGGCCAGGCTGCAGCGGCCGTCGAGGTGGCCCTCGAGGGTGCCATCGGCGGCGTACCACGCCAGGGTGCCCTCGGCGTACTCGCTCGCCGCCGCGTCGAATTCGGCCCGCCAGGGGTCCACGCGCAGGACCTGGCCATCCCAGGCGAGGCGGCCCTCGAGACGGCTCAGCGTCAGCCCCGGCATGGCCAGGTTGCGGGCGCGCAGGGCGCCGCTGATCGTCCACGCCGACGGCCGCCAGGGCGAGGGCGCCAGCTCGGCCTCGACGTCGACCGGGAGCGTCGTCTGCAGCCGCTCGGTCCAGGCCGGCGGCGTCGGCAGGGGCAGCCGGCGCAGAGTCTCGGGCAGGACCTGGCCCTGCAGGCGACCGCGGGCGGTCTGTGCGACCAGGTCCAGGACGACGTCGGCCGTGAGGGTCTGGCCCTGTCCGAGGACCACCGTGAGGTCCTCGAGGCGCAGCTCGGGCGCGCGGTAGTGCAGGCGGCTCTTCAGGTGCGGCACGCTCAGGTCGCCGATCGCCAGCTCGGCGATGCCGAGGTCGCCATGGAAGCGGCTCGCCTCGGGGTGCTCGAGGTCGAGGCTCAGGCGGCCGGAGAGGAAGGCGTCGCGTTCGGCCAGGCGGGCCCGGCCCAGCCAGGTGGCCAGGCGGGCCAGCTCGGCGCGCAGCCGCCACGGCTCGGCCGCGGGCGTCGGCGGCGGAACGGCTGCGGCCGCGGCGGCCGGGGCAGGGGCCGCGGGCCGGGGGGCGTTGCGGCGGCGTGCCTCCAGGCCGCGGACATCGACGTCGAGATGCAGCGCGATCTTCTCGGCCAGGCCGTCGAGGGTCAGGGCCATGGTGCCGTCACGCTGGCGCTGCGCATCGCCGCGGCAGCGCTCCAGGCGCAGGGCCGCGCGCTCGCTGTCCGGCGGGCCGACCGGCTCCAGGTAGAGCGCCACGCTGGCGCCCTCAAAGCTCGCCGAACGCAGTGCCGGGCGACGCGCTCGCAGGGCCTGCAGGTCCAGACGCAGACGCAGCTCCTTGCAGGTGACGATGACCGGGACATCCTGCAGCGCGAAACGCAGGCGGGCCTGGTCCAGGGTGACGCCGCGCAGCAGGCCGGCGCGGATGCCCTCGGCCTCGAGGCGGACGCCCTGTTCGGCGAGTCGTCCGGCGACGTAGTTCGCGGCCCAGCCCGGCAGGCCCTGCGTCTCGATCCAGGCATGCGCCACCAGCACCAGGGCGAGGAGCAGCGGGAAGGCCCACAGGGCGATCTTGGTCAGCCGTACCGCGAGCCGGTGCAGCGGGCTCAGGGCCCGTGCCACGGCCTGGACGCCGGCGTCCAGGCCGCGCCAGAGCCGCGCCGTGGCCGCGGCGACGACGCAGAGGCCGCGCCAGAGCAGGCGACACGCCCGCGAGACTCCCGCCGCCATGCTGGCCCAGAGGCGCTTCATTCGCGATGCAATCTCAGTAGACGACGCCCAGGCCGCGCCGCTGCGGGGCCTTCTCGTACTCGGCCAGAGCCCGCGGCATGACCTGCTTCAGGCGGGCGACGCGGTTGGCGTCGACCGGGTGGGTCGAGAGGATTTCGGGTACCGCCGCGCCGCTCTTGCCGGCGGCGAACTTCTCCCAGAAGGCCACCGCGGCGCGCGGGTCATAGCCGGCGCGGGCCATATACAGCGCCCCGATCTCGTCGGCCTCGTACTCGTGGACGCGGCTGTAGGGCAGGATGACGCCGACCGTAGTCACGCCGGCGTAGGCCGCCATCCAGAGCTCGCGGTTCTCGCTGGCCTTGCTGTCGAGCGCCATGTTCAACCCGAGGCCGGCCAGGCCCACGGCCATGGCGTAGGTCATGCGCTCGCCGCCATGGCGCGCCGTCGCATGCGCGATCTCGTGGGCGACCACGGCGGCCATCTCGGCGTCGTTGGCGAAGGCCTTGAAGAGGCCCTCGTAGACGCCGACCTTGCCCCCGGGCAGGCAGAAGGCATTCATCTCATCGGAGGCGAAGCACTTGAACTCCCAGGCGAAGCCGGACTGCTTGACGACCTGGCTGATGGCCGCGCCGACCCGCTGCACGGCGGCGGTCTTGGCCTGATCGCGGCTGAGGGGCTGGGACTGGGTCAGCTCGGTCCAGGATTGCTGGCCCAGGCTGGCCTCCTGCGACATCGACGTGAGGATCAGCCGCCGCCGGCCGGTCTCCGGCTCGGTCACGCAACTGACCACCGCGACGGCTGCCAGCGCCGCCAGCGCCGCCAGTGCCAGGACCCGCCGCCGCCGGCCCGAGTGATTCCGCATCGCCATCCCCTGCATGGTCTGTCTCCTCTTTACGCTAAC
>JAAYZO010000411.1 GCA_012514865.1 Lentisphaerota bacterium
CCAAGGCCGCGGCCGCGCCCGACCTCAGGAAGGCGAGCCTGCAGGCCCTCGGTGAGCAGCTCCGGCAGGAGCTCGCTCCGGTGCTCGCCTGGCAGGCCGACTCGTCGGATCCGGATATGATGGTCAGGCGGCGCCAGTACAACGACACCGAGTACCTCTTCGCGGTCAACGACAAGCGCACCTATGGCGACTACGTGGGGCACCACCGCCTGGTGATGGAGAAGGGCCTGCCGCACCAGGCCACCCTGTCGATCCGCCGCCCGGGGGCGTCCGTGTACGACCTCCTGGACAGCCGCGCGGTCGCGGTCAGGGCCACGGCCACGGGGGTGGAGTGGGAGGCGTCTCTGGGTCCGGGTGAAGGCCGCGTGTACATGGTGACCCCGCGCCCCGTCGCAGACGTCCGTCTCGCGGTCGCCCAGCGGCGGCCGGCCGACCGCGCCGTTGCGGCGCGCGCCAGCGTCGTGGACCCCGACGGCAACCCCCTCGCCGCCGTCGTGCCGGTCCGCGTCGACATCCTCGACCCGGCTGGCGCTCCGGCGGAGTTCAGCGGCTACTACGGCGCCAGGGATGGCGCCCTGGACCTCAGGCTCGACCTGGCGTCCAACGACGCACCGGGGACCTGGACGGTGCGCATCCGCGAACTGGCCTCGGGCCGCACCGCGGAGGGGACCTTCGAGTACCGGCCCTGAGGGCCTGATCTTGCGTCACCGGCCGTTCCCTGCCAGTGACGGAAGATCCTCACCAGCAGTGCACCTGCCCGTGCAGGTCGCGCCCGCGGGCCAGCGCCGCCTCGGCGGCGTCACGCGCCAGCCCGATCAGCTTGATGCCACGGTCGACGGTGTGCCGGTAGATCGTCTCCATGTCGTTCCAATCAGGCTGCGACATGGCCACGGCGTGCATAGTGCGCAGGGCGGTCATGCGGCTGATGAAGTGCTCGCCGCGGCCGCAGAAGTGCTCGGCACCGCCGCCGAAGGTGTCGAGGAGACGCTGGTTGCGCGGCGCGATGAACTCCGAGAACATCTCGGGCGAGAGGTTCATGGCGGAGTCGTCGCGCAGCATGATGTGCCCGCCGTGCATCATGGACCAGTGCTGGTCGGCGTCCCCGGGCATCGGCGGCACGATCGTCTGCCAGCGCTGCAGGAAGGCGATGTAGGTCTCGGTGACAAGGTCGAGGAGGCGGTGCACCAGCGTCGGGCTGTCCATGATCTCGATGAAGATGCCGCTGCCCCAGAGCACCTCGCAGACGTCCATCGGGCCCTGCAGGTCGGGGTGGTAGATATGGACGTAACGCCGGATCTTCGGGTAGTCCGCAAAGGCTGTGATGAAACGCCGGCCCATCTCGAAGACCTGCGGGCCGTAGCCGGCGGTGAGGTCCGGTACACCGCGCTCGACCAGCGCCCGAATGGCCGCGGTGCCGCCCTCGATCGGCTCGGTCGTCGGCAGGGTGTTGTAGCGGTCGTCCATGACGAAGAGCTTCACACCGAAGACGCTGGGAAGGATGCTGGAGCCGTAGTTGCAGCGCACGTCGAGGAGAGCGCCCGAACCGCTCGCCAGGGCCGCGGAACAGCCCGCGAGCTGCTGCACGAGCATGCGGTCATAGTCGTCGAGGGCCTCGTTGACGCGCACCGCCGGCCAGGGTATGGACGGCGGCGCCTGCCGCCGGCGCCGCGGGCTGAAGATGGCGCCGCGGAAATGCCCCGCGGTGAACTCACGCCATTGCGCCAGGAGGTCGTCCTCCACCGCGGGGTCGAGGCGCGCTTCGAGGTCGTCGAGGTACTGCCGGATGGCGGTCATGGGGCATCCTCATGCATGGCGGGCGTTAGCCTGACCTATTCACGCGCCGCACGGCGGCTCGTGAACAGGTCACCCTTCGGGCTTCGACGCGAGGCACTTGCGGCCTCTTGCTCAGGGCTAACCTTGAGCAAGCGGCGCACCGCGACGCGCGTCGAAACTTGCGCCGCAACGAGGTGCGGCGCAAGTGG
>JAAYZO010000412.1 GCA_012514865.1 Lentisphaerota bacterium
CCCTGAACACCTCCGGAGCGCGCCCCGTCCGCAACGCAACCCCCCACGCCACCGCTCTCACGCGCGTCAGAGCGCCGGGAGCATCGCTGACCAAACATGCAAGCCGGGAATCTTCAAACAGCCCTGCCCCGGCCGCGGCGCGGCTTGCCCGGCGGGTTCGGGTGGCTATGGTCATGGGGGGGCGCAAGGTCGCGCCGTCGGTCGGCTGTTCCATGCCGTCGCGGTTCCGGGTATTTCGGTACAGAGGTGCCTCATGAGACGATCGTGTCATGCCCTGCCCGCCGTCGTCTGCCTGTGGGCTGTGGGCGTTCTGGCAGGTCCGGGTGATGCGCCGGTGGTCGTGGGTCGCTTTGCGACGGCGCCGGTGCTGGACGGTCGTCTTGACGACGCGGTGTGGCAGGCGGCGCCGGCGCTGGTGCTTCGGGGTCTTGGAGACAAGGTCGTGAAGAATGCGACCACGGCCCGCGTCGGCTATGACGCCACGCATCTCTTCGTGGGCATGGTCTGCGAGGAGGCCGAGATGGGGCGTCTGCAGACCGCCTGGTCGCATGCCGAGGAGCGCGACAACGCGATCTGGCAGGACGACTGTGTCGAGGTCTTCCTCGACCCCCTGAGCCGCGGCACGGCGGTGGGCCGGCATCTGATTGTGAACAGCGCCGGGGTCATCTACGACGCTGCCGATGGCGATGTCTCGTGGGACTGCGATCTGGCGGTGGGCGTCGCGAAGGCGGCGGACGCGTGGACTGTGGAGATGGCGATACCCTTCCGCGACCTCGGCTTCACGCCGCAGGGCGGCGAGCGCTGGCTGCTGAATCTGGGCCGCGAGCAGAAGCCGCAGGGCGAGCTGAGCTGCCTGGCCACGGGCACGGGCAACTTCGCCAACCCCGAGCGCTATGTCGACGCGGTGTTCGCGGGCAGCGGCAGGGCGCGGGTGCAGGCCATCGCCGAGGGCGGCGAGGACCGCCTGCACCTGACGATCGACCCGGCCGGTGCGGCGGTGTCGTACCGCGCCAGCCTGGCGGTCGATGCCGCCGGCACGAGCGTCTTCAGCGCCGAGACCCCGATCGAGGCCGCCGCCGCCGCCCCGACCGAGTCGCGGCTGCCCTACCGCACGCGCCCCGGCGACCAGCGCCTGAGCCTGCGCGTCGTCGAGGCCGGCAGCGGCGCCGTGGTCTATGACAACGTGATCGCCATCCACAAGGCCTCAGTCCAGCAGAAGCGCCTCGTCTGGGAGGTCGCCGAGCCGCTCTACGAGGAACTCCTCAGCGACACGCCGACCGGCCTGGTCCGCGACGGTGCCATGTACTGGTTCCCCGAGATCGACCACGGCAAGTTCTGGCTCTTCGCCGCGCAGTACGGCCAGGCCTACATCAAGGAGGACAAGTACCGCCTCCTCGCCGAGCACCTCCTGCGGCCGCTGAACAACTCGTACATCCTGAGCGTGCCGGTCTACAGCGCCTTCGAGAATTACCGCAAATTCGGCGTGAAGAGCATCCTCATGCCCTCGTATCGGACGAAGCTGCCGAACGACATTCCGGTGACCTTCCTGCTGGACCCGGTGGTACTGGAGGCCTACCTGGAGGACACGCGCAAGGCGCTGACCGAGTATGGCGACGTGATCTGGGCGGTGACCTTCGGCGACGAGGTGATCGACCACATCGAGTCGGCGGGGATCACGCTCCTGTCGGAGTACGCCGACCGCTATCCGCCGATTGTGGCGATGGACGCCGAGGTCAAGGCCCGCTACGGCGCCGGCCAGTTCGGCATACCGCAGTCGAAGACCGACGACAATGCCTTCCGCTGGATTGCCTACCGGCGCTGGCTGACCGAGCGTCTCAACGGCGTCCTGGCGCAGCTCTCGTCGACGGTGCGGGCGACGCGTCCGGGGGTGCACGTGATCACGGATGACCCGGTGGCGCTGCCGCACGCCCTCGACTTCGCGGGCATGCGCGGCCATGCCGACATCACGACGCACCAGCTCTACCCGCGGCGCAACCCGCACTACCCGTTCTTCGGCTTCCTGACCAAGCTGGTGGCGGACCTCTCGGGCATCGCCGAGGTCTGGCCCTGCCCGCACGTCGAGGAATATGGCGCCTCGTTCCGGCCGGAGGAGGTCCTGGAGCTGCTTAGCCAGGTCGTACGCAATGGCGGCACCGGCTTCCACCTCTACCTCGCCGACACCGTCGGCACGCGCAGCGGCAAGCGCGGCCTGATGAACGAGTTCCACGGCGCGCCCGACCGCTGGCAGGTCATCGCCAACACCCTCGCCGAGATGCGCCGGTCGCGCGCCCTGGCCTTCCCCGAGCCGGACAGCGCCGTCCTCTATATGACCGACACCATCGCGAGCACCCCGGGGCGCGTGCCGGGCGAGCAGGTCGGCTGTCTGTACACCCTCCTCGGCCCGGTGGCCGGGTGCTGGTTCCGCTTTGTGGACGAGTACCAGCTCGAGCGTGGCGAGGTCGACCTGTCGCGTTTCAAGGCGGTGATGATTCCGGCCGGCACGCACGCACGGCGCTCGACGGTGGAGGCGCTGCGGGGCTATGTCCGCCAGGGCGGCCGCGTGGTCGCGACCGACCCGGGGGTATTCTCATTCTACGCCGACGGCACCCCCGCCGCGGCGGCCCGGGAGGAGTTCTTCGGGGTGCGCCTCGGCGAGACGCGCCGCCGCGCCGCCCTGATCCACGACGGCGCCACCCTGCCGCTGACCGGCGTTTCGTACGCGGTCGAGGCGTTGCCGGGTGCGGTGACGGTCTCGAGTTTCGACGACGGCACGCCCGGCCTGGTGCGCCACCCGGTCGGCGCCGGCGAGTGCTGGTACTTCGCCGCGAATCCGTGTACCCTGAAGGCCCTCGAGATGCCGGCCTGGCAGCAGTTCAGCCGGGACTTCCACCGCGGCCTCGGGCTCGCCACCGGCCAGCCCATCTGGCGCTTCCGCTTCCCTGACCGCCTGGTCCCCGAGATGCCCCTGCCGCCCGGCCAGTGCCTGACCAACAACCACATCGCCTGGCGACAGTTCAAGGCCATCACCACCGCCAACGTCGACACCGGCGGGACCTACAGCTACTCGGTGCCGCCGGACAACATCCGCGACCAGGGCGGGACGGCCGACATACCCTTCGACAAGGGCGACCTCACCGACCGGCGCCTGGCGCCCGCCGCCGGTGACGTGGCCAGCAAGAAGAGCCCGATTCAGGACTGGATCGTGCGCCGGAAAGAGCCGGCGCCCTTCGATATCACCTTCGATCTGAAACGCAGCCGCCCCGTCGACCGCGTCCGCCTCTACGTCACCGGCGCGGTCGAGAGCCTGAGCGCAGCCGTATCGGTCGACGGCACCACCTGGCAGACGATGCCGGCGCCGCCGGTGCCGAACACTGACCGCTATGACGTCGCCGAGCTGGCCTTCGACTGGCCCGCGGTCGAGGCGCGCTATGTGAAGCTGTCCTTCGGCAAGCACCCCGAGGGCGGGCTGTTTGCGATCGCCGAGGCCGAGATCTGGGGGCCGTGAACGCGGACCGGCTCAGTGGACAGCGTGGACGGGATGGTCGGTGCCGCGCGGGTCGTGGCTCGGGTGACCGACCGGGGTGCGGTGCTGTCGACGCCGTTGCGGCTCGTGGACGCCTCCGCGTCTGTGGACACTCGCGCTCCAGCCGCCGCGGCGAGAGATCGTTCATGGAGTTCCGTCGGGCGCTTCCCGGCGCCCGGGGGGCTGGGCTGCAGCGTTTCCAAGGAGATTGGGCTCATGACACGGGGTACGGCGGTGATGCTGGCGGGGTTGATGGTGGCGGGGACGGCCGCGGTGGTCGAGGGCAAGACAGGGCGGACGCTGTACACCGCAGATCAGGTTGAGAACATCCGCGCCAACCTGTCGTCGTTTGCGTGGGCTCGCGAGGAGCACGACCGTGTGGTCAAGGCGGTCGAGACCGAACTCGGCCTCGGCCTCGAGGCCCTGGTGCGCTATGTCCCCGACCCGCGCATTCCGCGCAGCGCCTACGTCCACGAGACCGAGTGCCCGAACTGCGGCCTGGCCATGCGCAAGTTCGGGCTCTACTCGTGGATCATCGATCCCGCCAAGCCCTTCAAGCTGACCTGCCCGAACTGCAAGAGCGTCTACCCGAGCAACGACTACCAGGCCTTCTTCGATTCCGGCCTGAAGGACCGCAGCCTCCTGACCGGCGACCACCCCGACGACGGCTGGGGCTGGGAGTCGCCCAAGTACCCGGGGCGGAAGTACTGGTTCGTGGCCTACTACAACCACTGGCTGACGCGGCGGCGGCTCCTGCCGGCCATCGAGAACCTCGCCAAGGCCTACCTCTACACCGACGACGCGCGCTACGCCGAGCGCTGCGCGGCGCTGCTCTGGCAGTTGGCGACCTACTACCCCGAGTACGACTACGCCAAGCAGTCGCGCAACGGCCTCGAGCTGGACCCGACCTACTACGGCCGGCTCTTCTACTACACCTGGGAGTGCTTCACCGTCGACGCCTGCGCCGGCGCCTACGACGCCATCTTCCCGGCCCTGCTCGAGGCCCGACCCGAGCTCGAGCGCGTCGCCGGGCAGCCGCTGGCGGCGATCCGCGAGCGCATCGAGGAGCAGCTCCTGCGCAGCATGGCCCGCGAGATCGTGCAGCAGACCCACGTCATCGGCGGCAACTACGGCATGCACCAGGCCGGGCTGCTGAAGATCGCCGCGACCCTCCGCGACAGCCCCGGCGACCCCGACAGCGCTGCCATGATCGACTGGCTGCTCAACAACCCCGAGCCGAAGCTCTACATCTACCTCGCCCTCGGCGATGCCCTCTGCAATCTGGTCTACCGCGATGGCACGCCCTTCGAATCGCCCGGCTACAACCTCGGCTGGGTGGACCACCTCACGACCCTCGCCGAGCTGCTCAAACTCAACGGCACCGACATCTTCCGCGAGCCGCGTTTCAAGGGCCTCTTCGACTGGCCGCTGGACATGGTCTGCGCCGGCCGCTTCACGCCGGCGCTGGGCGACTCCGGGAATCTCTCCAACGTCGGGCGGCTGTGGCGGCCTGAGGCCCTGCGGGCGGCCTTCGAGGCCTACGGCGACCCGGTCTACGCGCGGGCTCTCCTGAGTGTCTCTCCGGAGGGCGGCAAGGACATCCTGTCGAAGGACATCAAGGCCGACCTCGAGGCCGCCTCGGCGCGTCTCGAGACCGAGATCGGCTATGACAGCCGCCACCTCGCCGGCTATGGCCTGGCGACCCTCCAGAACCGCCGCCCGGAGGCACCGGTGGCCGCGGCGCTGTTCTACGGGCGCTTTGTCGGCCACGCGCACTACGACAAGATGCACCTCGACCTCTTCGCCGAGAATGTCTCGATGATGCCCGACTTCGGCTACCCCGAGACCGCCAACAGCAACGACCCGCGCCGTTTCGGGTTCATCTCGCACACGGTCTCGCACAACACGGTCATGGTCGACGCGAGGAATCAGGCCGACGCGCGCGGCCGCTGCCTGGCCTACGACGCCGGTCCCGGGGTGCAGTATGTCGAGGCCCGCAACGACGGCGTCTACCCGCAGTGCTCCGAGTACCGGCGGAGCGTCCTGATGGTCGAGGCCGAGCCCGGGCGGTGCTACCTGGTCGACGTCTTCCGCGTCCGCGGCGGCAGCCAGCACGATTGGATTGTCCATGGCGGCCACGCGGATTTCTCAGCGAATTTCGAGCTGCCGGCGCCGCGCCAGGAGGGCACTCTGGCCGGCCCGGAGGTCCCCTACGGCCACTACTACGACAACGCGGCGATGGCGGCGGTGCCTTACGGCAGTGCCAACTACGCCGGCTACCGCGGCAGCGGCTTCCAGTTCCTCTACGGCGTCCGCGAGGCCGCCCTCGCACCGGGTGCCTGCGGGCGCTGGGACTTCATCGGCGCGGGACCGCGCGCGTCGGCCCTCTCCAAGCCCACGGCAGGCGCCTTCCTGAAGGCGCACCTGATCGGCGACGACGAGCGGCTCTTCGTCTGCCAGGGCAAGCCGCAGCAGAACCGCAAGGACAGCCCCGAGAGCGTCGCCTTTCTGGTGCGGCGGCGCGCCGGCGAGGCCCTGGAGAGCACCTTCGTGACCGTCTTCGAGCCCGGCGCGGGGGATGAGCTGATCCGGTCCGTGACGCGTCTGCCGACGGACCGCGCGGACCTGGTGGCGTTGCGCCTCGAGCTGCGCTCCGGGGCCATCCACGACGTCTTCTGCGGGGTCGAGGCCCCGAGCGCGCCGGTCGTCGTCGACGGCGTGACCTTCGCCGGGCAGGTCGGCCACCTCGTGCGCTCGGCCGCGGGCACGGTCGAGAGCGCCTACCTGTACAACGCCACCCGCCTGGCCTTCGGCGACTGGCAGTGCGAGGGCCTCGGGCCGTGGCAGAGCCACATCGCGGCCTGCGACTACCGGGCCCGGACGGTGCGTCTCGCCGATCCCCTGCCCCGCGACCGCTCGCTGGCCGGCCTCACGGTGGCCATCGACAGCGGCCCGTATGGCTCGAGCGCCGTCATCCGCAACACCGCCGACGGCCAGGCCCTCGGCTTCGACGATCAGGACCCGCTCTGCTCACGCATCCTCGTCCGCGAGGCCGCCGGACGTACCCTCAAGACGCCCACGACGCTGAACTTCGCCATGCCGGGCATGACGGTCACCACCGAGGCCATGGAGAGCCTCGGGCGACTGGCCGCACCCCCGCGCGGCAGCCTGGAGCTGGACCGCGACCTGCCCGCCGGGGGCCTCCCGGACAGCGATGGCGACGGCGCCGTCCGCGCCTTCGTCATGGAGTACGGCGTCGGCGACCAGGTGACGATACCCGGACAGACACGCTGGACCCGGCCGTAGCCAGATCAACTCACGAAGGGGCCTGGCGGCCGTCTTCGCTCCGTTGATCAGGCTTTGACGGCAGGTGCCTGAAGGCTCCTGCCGTCGGTTCGGTGCCGAACGGACCTTCCTCCACTGGCCGTTAGACTTTGTCGTAGAGCTTTCTGGCGCTGACATTCTCAATGTCGGTGACGATAGACCGCGCGTCCGTCCCCAGGGCAGTCGCCTCCACTCGGGCCACGATGCGGCGCGGGCGGCTCCAACTGGCCGCGCCGTAGTCGAAGGAATGGAAGGCGCGGAAGGGCTGCCAGGTTTCACGGTGTTCAGCGCTGGCCCGGTCGACCAGAGGCTGACCTCGCGCCTGAGCACTGCGTCGGTCGCCATGCCCAGGACGTAGCGCATGTCGTTCGCCTCAAGCCAGTCCAGCACAGCCGGCTTCGTTTCGCCTCAAGCCAGTCCAGCACAGCCGGTTTCGTGTGGTGGTGGGTGCGGCCGGGTCAGGCATGGCCTGAGGCAGGGGGGTCCTGGGGGCGGTCCTCCAGGAGCTTCCGGCGCAGGGTATTGCGGTGCATGCCGAGGTGTTCGGCGGCCTCGATCTGGTGGCCGCCGGCGTCGGCCATGGCACGGCGGATGAGGTAGCGTTCCAGGGCCTCGACGGCGCGCGTGTGGACGCCCGGCCGGCGCCAGTCGCAGGCCTCGGCGACGGCGGCCAGGGCCGCCTCGAGGGCGTCCTGGCGGGCCGCGCCGGTCGCGCCGCCGCTCCCGGCCGCGCCGCCGCTATCGCCGTGCGGGCCGCGCAGGGCCGGCGGGAGGTGGCTGACCAGGATCGGGCCGGTGCTGCAGACCGCCAGGGCGTGCTGCATGACATTGCGCAGCTCGCGGACATTCCCCGGCCAGGGCCACGCCTCCAGGCAGGCCGCCGCGGCGGCGCTCAGCGCCGGCGGCGATGGCGACAGGGCCGCGAGGAAGTGCCGCGCCAGGACCGTGATGTCGGCACGCCGGTCGCGCAGGGGGGGCAGGTGGATGACGATGACGGCCAGGCGGTAGTAGAGGTCCTGGCGGAAGGCGCCGGCGGCGACGGCCTCGGCGAGGTCGCGGTGGGTCGCGGCGACGATGCGCACGTCGAGGGCGCGCGAGGACAGGCTGCCGAGGCGGTCGACCTGCTGGGTGTCGAGGAAGCGCAGGAGTTTCACCTGGGCGGCGGGCGGCAGGTCGCCGACCTCGTCGAGGAAGAGGGTGCCGCCGTGGGCGGTCTCGAAGCGCCCGGGCTTGTCGCTGACGGCGCCGCTGAAGGCGCCGCGGGCGTAGCCGAAGAGTTCGCTCTCGACGAGGCTCTCGGGGAGGGCGCCGCAGTTGACCGCCACGAAGGGACCGGCGCGGCGCGGGCTCAGGTCATGGATCGACTGCGCGGTGAGCTCCTTGCCGGTGCCGGTCGCGCCGACGACGATGACCGCCGCCTCGGAGCGCGCCGCCCAGGCGATCTGCTTGTAGACCTCCTGCATGGCCGGCGCGGCGCCGACCAGTTGCGGCGCCTGGGTGCCGCCGCGGGCGGCGTGGGTCGCTGCGGCCGGGGCGGTGGCGTCCGCCAGGTCGGACTGTCCCGACTCGAGGGCCTGGGTGACGGCCTGGGCGACGCGGGCGAGGTCGAGGGGCTTGACGAGGTAGTCGAAGGCCTCTCCGGCGACGGCGCGGGTGGCGGTCTCGAGGGTCCCGAAGGCGGTAATGACGAGGAAGCGTGCGGCGGGTGCGGCCTGGCGGAGGTCGGCGAGGAGGCCAATGCCGTCGGCGTCGGGCAGGCAGACGTCGACGAGGGCGACGTCGGGTGGATCACGCCGGCAGACGTCCAGGCCGGCGCGGGCGGTGGCAGCAACGCTGACGCGCAGGCCGCGGGCCTCGAAGTAGCGCCGGAAGGCGTAGCAGATCGAGGCCTCGTCGTCGATGATCAGCAGATGCGCCATAGCCTATTCAGACTCCCTGCCGCCGCGGAAGGCGCCGGCGGCCGTCGCGGCTCGTGGACGCCTTCGCGTCTGGGGCCACTCGGCCTCCAGATCGCCGCGGGCGGCTCGCAGGCGCGGTCGTGCCCGACGGGCTACACTACAGCACCAACCGCGAAAATGCTGAGGAAGGCCGCTCGATGCGCTGGTCGATCACAACCCGTATCGTGGCCGCCGTGAACCTCGTGGTTCTGGCG
>JAAYZO010000413.1 GCA_012514865.1 Lentisphaerota bacterium
ATTCGCGGGAGGGCCTGACTGGCATCCACGGCCACGCGCCCCGTCGCCTCCATGGTAGACGCCGCCGTGAGGTTTCCAAGCTGCACATGCCAGCCCCGGCATGAAAAACGTCGACACGGCCCCGGAATCGTGCTCGGAATCTGGGGCTGTTGTCGACTTCCTGAGTGGCGTATGACGACCGGTGGTCGAAGCGCCCGAACAGCCAGGAACCCAGGGAGCCACTCATGATCGATGTCGGTGGTTACGTCTGCCTCGAAGGGTACCCGAATCTGGTGGTGCCGGCATCGGTGGCCGGCAACAGGGTCCTCGTGCCGAAAGGCATGGCCGGCGCCGAAGGAACTGCCGACCCCAAGCCCTGCTACATGGACATGCTCACGGTCCTCTACGATCCGTGGTTCATGACTGAGGCTGTGTATGAGGAAACCGGCGGCGACATGGCGGAGCACCGGTCCATGGGTGTGCTCCCGCGGTTCATCGCCGCCGAGCTCTACGGCGCCGGCAGGGCGCGCTTCTCCAGCGACCAGCTCCCCAAAGCCTGAAGGGCTGCCGCGTCAACCCCGTCATAGGAACAGGCCCCATGCTTCACAAAGTATGGCTTCACCGGTGGCTGCGTGAACAACACGGCCGCGGTCCGGCGATCCCCGCGCCCGCACTGGCGCAGAACCCGGCAACGGCACCGGCTGCGCCGAGCGCTCGAGCCACCAGCGCTGCCCCAGGCGCCGCCCCCACGACGCCACGCCACGACGCCGGCCCCGGCTCAACGATCGCCGATCGCTATGGTCGCGAGCGCCGCCTGGGGGCGCTGCTGGCCCAGGGCGGCGAGGGCAGCGTGTACTGCCTGGCTGACCAGGCCGACGCACTGGTGAAGATCTACCACCCCCACGTCCGCACGGCGCGCCGCGACCTCGAACGCAAGATCGAGGCCATGCGGCGCGATCAGGATTCCCTCAACGACGCCAGCCTGGCCTGGCCGCGCATCGCGGTCTACGTCCGGCCCGGGCGCTGGGTCGGCTACGCCATGCGCCGACTCCAGGGAACGTCCCTGCAGACCCTCTGCCAGGCCCAGCTTATCCGCGAGCGCCTGCCCGGCTGGACCCGCCGCCACCTCGTGCGGACCGCCCTGAGCTTCGTCGAGGTCCTGAGCCGGCTCCACAGCCGCGGCGTCGTGGTCGGCGATATAAACCCGAGGAACTTCCTCGTGGATGCCGACGACTGCAGCGTGCGCTGCCTGGACTGCGACAGCTTCCAGGTGCAGTCGCGCGACGAGGTCTTCCCCTGCCGGGTCATGGTCCCGGAGTACCAGCCGCCCGAGGTCCTGAACGCTCCTGCCGCGACCCTCCGCACGGTCAGGAGCGACCGCTTTGCCGCCGCGGTCATGCTTTTCAGGATCCTGATGGTGGGACAGCACCCCTACAACCACGCCGGCGGCGAGGATCCTGCCAGCAACCTCCTCAAGCGCCGCTGTCCGCTCGGGCCGGGAGCGCCGTGCCGACTGCCGCACGGCCCGTGGGAGACGCTGTGGAAGCAGATGCCGGGGCCAGTTCGGACGCTCTTCATCCAGGCCTTCCGCGAGGGCGACCTCAACCCCGACCGACGGCCCGAACTCAAGGCCTGGCGCGTGGCTCTGGAGGACTACCTCGAGGCGATCGACCGCGGCCGATGCCGCAGCGCCCTGTTCCCGACCGCGCGCTAGCCTGACCACCTCACGCGCCGCGCGACGAGACGTGCGCCGCAACGCACTGCGGCGCAGGTGGATGGTGAGCGCCGCACCGGCACTTCGCGAATGACCCAGGCCAGCCGGCGTGGGCGCCGACCGGTCACCGCGGTGGAGAAACGCTGTGGGCACGCCGGAAAACCCCGCCGGAACGGACTTCCTCCAAGATGTGAGAATGAGATCCGCACGGAAGCCGCAGTGACAGTCAACGACCGATGGAGCCAACGACCATGACGACCGACAGCACCGCCTCCCTGAGCCTCTTCGACAACCCCGCCACGCGCTGCCCGGTGGCGCTCCTCCTGGACACATCGAGCAGCATGGTCGGCCGACCCATCGAGGCACTGAACGACGGCTTCGTCTCCTTCATCCGCGAGGTTATGGCCGACGAGTGCGCGCGCTTCGCGGTCGAGCTGGCAGTCGTCACCTTCGGCGGCGGCGCCACCATCGCCCAGCCCTTCACACCGATGGCCGGCGCCGACCTGGATCGCTCCAGGCTGCCGGTGTTCACGGCATCCGGCGACACGCCCATGGGCGCAGCCCTGACAGCCGCCCTCGCGATGCTCGAGGAACGCAAGCGCTTCTACCGCGACCATGGCATTCCGTACTACCAGCCCTGGATGGTCCTCCTCACCGACGGCGCGCCGACCGACGAGGTGGCGGAAGCCAGCCGAACCGTTCACCGGCTCTGCGCCGACCGCAAGCTGGTCTTCTTCGGCGTCGGCGTCGGCGATGGAGCGAACATGGACCGCCTCGGCGCCATCTGCCCGCCGAACCGCCCGCCCAGGCGCCTGCAGGGCCTGCGCTTCGCCGAGTTCTTCCAGTGGCTCAGCCGGAGCATGGCCTCGGTGAGCCGCTCCGCGGGGCCTGACGCGCGCGTGGCACTGCCCCCCGCCGATGGCTGGGCCGCGATCTGATCACACCACCGGCCCCAGCCGTGCGAGGAGACGACCATGACCCGTCCACCCAACCCCGCCCCAAGCCGGCCACCCTGGCAGTGCAGCCACGCCGCGGTCGCGGGGCTCAAACACCGCCGCGCCGGACGGCCCACCCAGGACGCCTGCCTGGCGAGTGCGACCGGGCCGTACCCCTTCCTGATCGTCTGCGATGGCCGTGGCAGCGCCACGCGGTCCGACCTGGGCGCCCAGGCCAGTGTCGAGGCTATCGCCGCCGTGATCGGCAGCGCCACCGACCTCCTCGCCGCCTGCCTGGACAGCACCGACGACGGCCAGGCCGAGACAGTCTTCGCTCTGCTGGCAAGGCTTCTCTGCCGCACGGCCGCGGCAGCGCAGGAACGCCTTGCCCGCCATCACCGCCAGGAGGCGCGCGCCTTCGAGCACACCCTGCTCGTCGCCTGCCTCGGCCGACACCGCCTCGGCTGG
>JAAYZO010000414.1 GCA_012514865.1 Lentisphaerota bacterium
CGGGCCGTGCTGGAGCGCAGGCGGTCGTAGCGCCGCAGGAGGTCCGGGGCGATGCCGTCCAGGGCCGGCTTACGCTCGGCCTCGAGGGCGTCGATCTGGCTCTGGGCGTTGCTCAGGCGCGTCTTCAGGTCACCCTTGGCCTCGTCGGCGCGGGCCCGGGCGGCCTCGAGGTTGCGATGGGCGGCGGTGACGCCGCTGCGGGCGGCCTCGAGGCGTTCCATGACGCCGAGCTGCTTGTCCTCGAGATCAGCGATGAGCTTGTCGCACTGCTCGATCTGCAGGAGGGCAGCGCGGTACTCCTCGTTGCTCTTGATCATCGCCGACTTCTTCTGGAAGTCCGCCTTACGGGTGCGCAGGCCCTCGGCCTCGAGTTCGATGGCCTTGATGGCCTTCTCGACATCCTGGAGAGCCGCCTTGGCCTCGGTCACCTTCGCCTCTTCGGCGCGCAGTGCCTCGACCACACGCCGGGCCTCCTGGGGAACCGATTCCACCTGCTCCCGGAGCTGATCCAAGCGCACGTCGATCTCTTGCACCGCCAGAAGCTTCCCCACCCATTCGTGCATGGATCCGGTCCTCGCTTGGCCTCGCCGCCTGGTGGCGCCGACGGGGCGCTCTGACCATCCGGCGCAGGTTGGGGTACCATAGCGCCGCCTGCTCGGAAATCCACCCGGACCGCCGCGCCGCCCCACCGGCGGCATTGACGGCGGCCTGCCGCCGCCCTACATTCCGGGGCATACCGGCGGCGGTCGCCGTAGAGCGGTGAAGGACAGCGCCGAGGCGGCACCAGAACGGGGAGTGGTCACCATGGCGAGTCGCGATCCACAGCGTCCGAACCTCCTGTTCATCCTCGCCGACGACCTCGGCAGCTGGGCCTTGGGCTGCGCCGGTAATCGCGAGGCGCGCACGCCGAACCTCGACCGCCTGGCGGCCTCGGGGCTGCGCTGTGAGAATCTCTTCTGCGCTTCGCCGGTGTGCTCGCCGGCACGGGCCTCGCTCCTGACCGGCCGACTGCCCAGCCAGCACGGCGTCCACGACTGGCTGCGCGCCGGCAACACCCACGACCGCCGCGAAGAGCCCGAGGGCGAGGGCCGCGTCATCGAGTACCTCGCCGGGATCCCCGGCTACACTGACCTCCTGGCGGCGGCCGGATACCGCTGCGGCCTCAGCGGCAAGTGGCACCTCGGCGATGCGCACCACCCCCAGAAGGGCTTCAGCTACTGGCGCGTCCATGCCAAGGGCGGCGGGCCCTACTACGGCGCCCCGATGGTCTGTGGCGACGAGGTCGTCAAGGGCGAGGGCTACGTCACGGACCTGATCACCGACAATGCCCTGGACTTCCTCGAGACCTGCACCCTCGGCGAGGCGGCGCCGTTCTGCCTGCAGGTCCACTACACCGCGCCACACTCGCCCTGGGAACGCCATCATCACCCGCCGGACCTCTGGGACAGCTACCACGCCCTCGGCGGCTTCGCCTCGACGCCGTCCGACCTGGCGCCGCCGGCCTGGGTCGAGCGCGTGTCCATACCGGTCCGCGACGCGGCGACGCGGCGTGCCTACCTCAGCGGCTACTACGCGGCGCTGACCGCGATGGACGCCGGCATCGGCCGCCTCCTCGACTGGCTCGAGGCACGCGACCTGCGCCGCGACACCCTGGTGGTCTTCACCAGCGACAACGGCATGAGCATGGGCCACCACGGGCTCTATGGCAAGGGCAATGCCAGTTTCCCGCTGAACCTCTTCGACAGCGCGGTGAAGGTCCCCGGCATCTTCTCGCAGCCCGGCGTGGTGCCCTCCGGCCAGGTCAGCCATGACCTGATCAGCCATCTGGATATCCTGCCGACGCTGGGCGAGTTCCTCGGCTTCGAGACGGCCGGCCTGGGGCGCCTCCCCGGCCGCAGCGTCGCGCCGCTCCTGCAGGGCCGCGCCCTGGCCGAGCAGGATGCCGCCGTGGTGGTCTTTGACGAATATGGCCCGGCACGCATGATCCGCACGGTTGACTGGAAGTACGTCCACCGCTATCCTTACGGGCCGAACGAGCTCTACCATCTCCGGGAGGATCCCGACGAGACGGTCAACCGTGCCGACCAGCCCGAGACGCGTGAGCGCCAGGCGGCGCTCCTGCATCAGCTCGAGACGTGGTTCCTGCGCCATGTCGAGCCGGACCGCGACGGCCTGCGCGAGGCGGTCACCGGACACGGCCAGCTCGACTGCGTCGGTCCGGCCGCAAGGCGCTGGCCGCGCTTCGCCTGATGAGTCGGCAGGCTGAGAGTCACAGACCGGTCCGGAGTCCGGAGTCCAGAGTCCGGAGTCGAAGAGCAATGTCGGAGGTCGGCAGGCTGAGAGTCACAGACCGGTCCGGAGTCCGGAGTCCGGAGTCGCAGTCCGGCGTCGGGCCTCGGGCCTTGGACGTTAAGCGTTCGGCGTTCAGCGTTGGGCGTTCGCTCTCCCGGGCGTCGGGCCTCGGGCCTCGGGCGTCTTTGGTCGGAGGTCGGAGGTCGGAGGTTCCCTCCGGCCCTGGACGTTGGGCGTTGAGCGTTCAGCGTTGGGCGTTCGCTTTCCCGGCCCTCCGGGGTCGGTGGTCGGTAGTCCGTAGTCGGCAGTTACAGCAGCACGTTCCTGGCGGACAGCAGTACGAAGGGCAGATGTCATGGCAGACACAATTCTGGTGACCGGCGGCGGGGGGTTTCTGGGCTCGCATCTGTGCGAACGCCTGCTGGCCGAGGGCCAAGAGGTCCTCTGTCTGGACAACTTCTTCACCGGCGACAAGCGCAACATCCGTCATCTGCTCGACAACCCGCGCTTCGAGCTGATCCGCCACGACGTCACCCTGCCGATCTACCTCGAGGTCGACCGCATCTTCAACCTGGCCTGCCCGGCCTCGCCGGTGCACTACCAGTTCGACCCGGTCCAGACCGTCAAGACCAGCGTCCATGGCGCCATCAACATGCTCGGCCTGGCCCGGCGCACCAAGGCCCGCATCCTGCAGGCGAGCACCTCCGAGGTCTACGGCGACCCGGATGTCCACCCGCAGGTCGAGGGCTACTGGGGCAACGTCAACACCATCGGCCCGCGCGCCTGCTATGACGAGGGCAAGCGCTGCGCCGAGACCCTCTTCATGGACTACCACCGCCAGCACGGCGTCGAGGTCAAGATCATCCGCATCTTCAATACCTACGGGCCGCGCATGCACCCCAACGACGGCCGCGTCGTCAGCAACTTCGTCCTGCAGGCCCTGCGCGGCGAGGACATCACGATCTTCGGCGAGGGCGAGCAGACGCGCTCGTTCTGCTACTGCGACGACCTCCTCGAGGGCATGTGCCGCCTGATGAACTCGCCTGCCGAGATTACCGGGCCGATCAACATCGGCAACCCCGGCGAGTTCACCATCCGCGAGCTGGCCGAGATGGTCATCGAACTGACCGGCGCCAAGTCGAAGCTGGTGCACCGGCCCCTGCCGCAGGACGACCCGCGCCGGCGCCGTCCCGACATCACCCAGGCCCAGAAGCTCCTCGGGTGGCAGCCGGTGACGCCCCTGCGCGAAGGCCTCAAGCGCACCATCGCCTACTTCGAAGGCCTCCTGCGCGAAGGCGTCTGCTGACCTGGATGCAACGGCTGCTCGAGGAATTCCGCGATTTCACCGCCCTGGAGCGCGGCCTCTCGCCGCGCTCCGTGCGGGCCTACGTCGGTGACCTCGAGGGCTTCGTCGAGGCCCTCCAGCGGCGCGGCGTCACGGCTCCGGAGGCGATCCGCCGCGACCACATCCTCGACTACCTCGAGGCCGGCCAGGACGCCGGCCTCGAGCCCGCCACCCTGGCCCGACGGCTGGTCTCGATCAAGATCTTCTTCCGCTACCTCGTCCAGGAACGCGTCCTCGAGAGTGCCGTCACCGACGTCATGGACGGCCCGCGACTGGCGCGGCTCCTGCCCGACTTCCTCACCGCCGCCGAGATCGACGCGGTCCTGACCGCCTTCCACGGCGAGGACCCGCTCGAGCAGCGCAACCGCGCCATCCTCGAGACCTTCTACGCCACCGGCATGAGGGTCAGCGAACTGGCCGCCCTGCGCCTCGATGGCCTGCACCTCGAGGAGGGCTACGCCCGCGTCGTCGGCAAGGGCGACAAGGAACGCGTCATTCCCGTCGGCCTCCCGGCTCAGCGGGCCCTGGCGCAGTACCTTCAGATCGCCAGGCCGCGGCTGGACCGCTCGGGCCGGGCCCTGGCGGTCTTCCTCTCCCGCCGCGGCTCGGCCCTGACCCGTGAGTGGGTCTGGGCCATCGTTCGCGAGGCCGGCCGCCGCGCCGGGCTCGCCCGCGAGATCCACCCGCATATGCTCCGACACTCCTTCGCCAGCCACCTCCTCCAGGGCGGCGCCGACCTGCGCGTCATCCAGGAAATGCTCGGCCACGCCGACATCGGCACCACCCAGATCTACACCCACGTCGACCAGCAGCGACTCCTCGAGACCCACCGCCGCTTCCACCCCCGCGCTACCTGAGGGTTCTTCCGCCACCGACCGCCAGAGCGGCCAGCGGCGGAAGAACCTTAGGGACAGATCAGCGTCAACCGCGGAAAGTACGTCTTGAAGCGACCGGCATCTCGGGTCACCAAGGGCAGGTCCTCCACGCTGGCATGCGCGCCAATGAAGAAGTCCGGCAACGGGAAGGCCCTGACCCCGCCGCGTCGGCGGTATTCCAGGAAGCTCTTCCCCGCCAGAAACGCTGCCTCGCGCGGAATGGGCCGATAGTCGAAGAGATCCGGAGTCAGCAGGTCCTCCATGTCCTCAATCCGCGCGAACCCCACCGACAGCTCCGCGTAGATCACCGGGTTGATCACCAGCGTGCCTTCCTCGGCGGCCCGGCGTACCATCGCCTCCGACCACGTGAACCACGTCGCATCCTCAGTGATCACGTCCAGGAGAACGCAGGTGTCGACCATAACCGCCTTCATGGCGCGTCACTCCGCGTCAGCGCCAGGATCTGGTCGGTCGTCATGCCGACCCGGCCCTTGCCCCGCAGACGCTGCACCAGCCTGCTGCCCCGCGAATCGCTGTCACTCGGCTTCCTCACGTGGACCCTTCCATCCTCGAGAACGAACTCGACCTCCGTGTGCGGCCAGAAGCCCATCGTCTCGCGGATGTCCTGGGGGATGGTCACCTGGCCTTTGCTCGTGATACGCATCGGCAGCCTCCACGGTTAGCGGTAATACCAGTAATAATAATACCATGGCTTGGCGCACCGATCAAGCCCAGGCCTGCCGCCAGCGGGGCCTATGGCTTTCCAGTGTCGTCTCCTGGCGTGACGAGACGAGTCCCTGGGGGACCATGCTGCCTGATGATCGTGCCAGCTCTGGGGTCACCCTCCTGTGGAAATCGACCGCGATTTCCATGGTGGCATGATCGGGGCCGGCAAGCGCCTCGCGGGCGCTGAAGGGGTGCCAGATCGTAGCCGGGGGTCGTGCGCAGCATGACCCCGGAACCACGGCCCCACGAATCACGCACCCTGAAGAGGTGGCAGAACCTGACGATGACGCAGCCCCGGGTCGCCCGGCGACTCTTTTTCCTGTGCCTCCGGGAACCCGTCACGCCGGCCCCGGTCTACCACAACAGTTCGTCGATGGTTTTCGTAGAGAAAGCCGAGAGAGTCCCCAAGGCAGATGTCCGGGAGATACAACGATGACCAAGCTACTGGCAGTGATTCTAGCGGGTGTGGGCCTGGTAGCCCACAGTGTGAGTGCGGCCGGTTGCGGTGCGGCAGCCGGTGGCACCTGTGCCTCGGCGGCGGCTCCGGCAGCGAAGGTCGCGGCCCCGGCCACGATCAACCCGGCCGGCCTGGCGGCGCTGTTGCAGTCGGGTGCGAAGGTCGTGGTCCTCGACGCGCGTTCGGGCAAGTTCGACGACGGCCGTCGTCTCCCCGGCGCGAAGAGCCTGACCGACCAGGCGACCGCCGAGCAGGCCGCCGCGGTGATCCCCAGCCGTGATACCCTCGTGGTTACCTACTGCTCCAACCCGAAGTGCCAGGCCAGTCCGAAGCTGGCCAAGCACCTGCAGGGCCTGGGCTACACCAATGTCGTCGAGCTGCCCGAGGGCATCGACGGCTGGGTCGGCGAGGGCCGTGCCGTCGAGAAGGCCAACTGACCACACCCACCGGCTCCGGGCGCTGCGCCCGGGCCGTTCACAGCCCCCGGCGATCACCCTCGCCGGGGGCTTTCTTGTGGCATCGATGAGGCCAGATCCGGCGCCCACCAGAGTGCTTTGAACCACGAACGGCACGAAAGACACGAACGGCAGAGGGGAAGGGACGATGAAGCGACGAGGCGCGGAGGCAGGTTGACGCTGGAAGGGAACGCCCAGCAGGGGGCCCGCTCCAAAGAATCGTCCTCGTCCTCAGCGCAGCGGTCCTCGTCCTCGTACTCGATAGAGTTTGATCTCAAATTCGACGACGAGGGACGACGACGAGGACGAGTACGATACGCAATAGGCCTTCTTAGAGTGGATTCAAGGCCCAACGTCCAAGGCCGGAGGGGGATCGATGAATCCGCCGGTCGTCTGCCGAACTCCGATTTCTGCCCCTCCTCTTTCCGCTCCCATCCCTCTCCGCAAACCCCGGACTCCGGACAGTGGAGCCCCACGGCTCGTCCTCCGATCACCCTGTAAGCTCTTGGAACCCTGGCCAACCGGTTCTAGATTGAGGCGCCTGCAGACGGGATCGCCTGGTCGGCGTGGCCTGACGGGGCCGCGAGGGACACTGCACCAGTGAACGCGGTCGCCGCTCGCGGGCATCGCATCAGGGAAACAGGGCGGATGTGGCCCCGCGCCGGATTCGGATGCCGCTGTGGACGAGCAGACACTCACCTTCTATCGCGCCAACAGCCGTCACATGGCTACGGCCTATGACGCCTGCGAGGGCGGGGTGTCGCGCTACTTCCCGCTGGCGTTCCTGCCAGGATCGCGCGTGCTGGACATCGGCTGTGGGTCGGGCCGCGATGCCGCTATCCTGCTGAGTCAGGGCTTCGATGCGCGTGGCATTGATCCCTGCCGCGAGTTCATCGAGCATGCGCGGGTGGCGCATCCGCTGTTGGCGGACCGGGTTGGCGTGGGCCAACTCCCCGACCTCGATGGCATCGACGATGGCGCCGTCGACGGCGTGCTGTGCTCGGCCGTGCTGATGCACCTCCCCGAGGAGCGCATGTTCGATGCCGCGTTTGGCATTCGCCGTGTCCTGAGACCCGGCGGCCGACTGCTGCTCTCCCTGCCCACGGACGGCACCATCGACCCAGTCACCCGCAGAGACGCCGCCGGGCGCCTCTTCTCCGACCTGACTCCCGAACGCTGCCAACTGCTCTTCGAGCGCCTCGGGTTCCGTCTCAGCCAGCGCTGGAGTTCCCCGGATGCCCTCGGTCGGCCGCAGCGGCAGTGGACCACGATGCTTCTGGACCTCCAGAGCGGCGATGGGACGCGCAGCATCGACCGCATCGAGCGGGTTCTGAACCGGGATCGCAAGGTCGCGACGTACAAGCTCGCGCTGTTCCGCGCCCTGGCCGATCTGGCCATGGCCAGCGGCCGTCTGGCAGTCTGGCGTGGCGACGGGCGTGTCGTGGTGCCTGTCGCGGCGGTTGCCGAGAAGTGGGTCGAGTACTACTGGCCGCTCTGCGCCTCCGAGCGCTTCATTCCGCAGATCCAGGCCGAGAAGCCCGGCAGTGCCCACCAGCGCCTGGCGTTCCGGGCTCTGCTCACGGAACTCGCCGCGTCGTATGGCGGGAGCACCGGCCTGGCACGGTACACCATCGACGCCCGCAGCGGCCACCTATCTGACGAAGCCCATGCCCTGAGCGGCAGGCTCCTCGCGACCGTCTGCAAGACCATCCAGTGCGGCCCCGTGACGCACGCGGGCGGCGCCGGCACGGAGGCCACAGTCTTCGCCTACGACAGCTCCACGCGGGGCATCGTCATGGATGCCGACCTGTGGCGCGAACTGACGCTGATGGGACCATGGATCCGCGATGCCACCATCCTGCGCTGGGCCGAACTCACCGAGCGGCTTTCCAAGGGCGCCCTAAAGCCCAGCGAAGTCATCGATCTGCTCCTCGTCGACCCGCTGCCCGAGCGGAGCTGCGATACAGCCCGCGCGCTATACGAGGCCATGCCAGGCAAGGAATGCGTTTGGACCTGCCAGCGCCTGGACGGGAGGCAGTTCGAGGTCGACCATGTCATCCCCTTCGTGCTCTGGCGCAACAACGACCTCTGGAATCTCCTGCCCGCGACGCGAGCCGCCAACAACGGCAAACGCGACCGCCTGCCGACGCGACGGCTGCTCTACCGGCAGCGGGACCGTGTGATCGGCTACTGGGAGGCGCTGCGAGGCGCCTACCCGCCACGCTTCGAGCGCGAGGCGTGCCATTTTGGGGGCGCCGCGGTGTTCTCCGGCGGCAACTGGCAGGGGCGCCTGTTCGAGGCCCTGGCGGAGGCGGTGGAGGTGACGGCCGTGCAGCGCGGCGTCGAGCGCTGGCAACCCGGGGTGACCGCGCCGGCCGTGGACCTGGAGCGCGCCGCCGCGGCGGTCGCCGGGCCGGCAGACAGGCCGGCCGAGGCTGCGCCGGCGGGGCCGGTCGTGGTCGAGGACCCGCCGGTTCGGGAGCGCTATGTGACCTGGGTGCCGTTCTACACGGTCGAAGCGGCCGCCGGCCAGTTCGGACTGGACCAGCCGACGACGAGCGACGAGCCATCGCTGTGGGTCGAGATCAGGGGCCATCGGCTCAGCAAGGACATGTTCGCGCTCAGGGTGGTCGGGCACTCCATGGAGCCCCGCATACCCGACGGCTCGATCTGCCTGTTCCGCGGGGGCGATGCCCTGGCCGGGTCCCGGCAGGACCGCATCCTGCTGGTCCAGCGGCAGGACCTCTGCGACCCGGAGACCGGCGCGTCGTATACGGTCAAGGTCTACTCGAGCACGAAGACGGTCGACCCCGACACGGGCGCGTGGGAGCACGAGCGGATCACGCTCAGGCCGCTGAACCGCGCCTTCGAGCCGATCGTGCTCGACGCTACGGCCACCGACCAGCTCAGGGTGCTGGGGGAGTTCGTAGGCACGATGCCGTGATCGGAGGCGCGGAGGCTCTGGCGGCCCTGGCCAAGGCGGCCTGGGCACGACTGGCGTTCCAGGGAGCTGGCCCATGAAGGAGGGCGTCGTGAAGGACTTCCTGACGTTCCGAAGGATGGTCTCGCCAATCGTCATCCAGGTGCTGTTCTGGGGTGGCGTTCTGCTGATTCTGGCCGTGGGCGCCGGCCTGATCGCGGAGGGCGCTACGAACCCGAAGGACCGGACCAATCTCTGGTTGGGCATAGGCGTGTGCGTGGTAGGGCCGTTGGCCTGGCGGATCTATTGCGAACTTACCATCCTCTTCTTCAGGATGAACGAGACCTTGACCGCTATCCGCGTCCGCGTCGACCAGTGGGCCCGGGACACCGGGTCCCAGAATGAGAGTCCCGTCAGCCTCCCGAGCCGCGACGATGAGCGGCGGTGGATGCCGCCGGGGATGCGGTAGGGGGAATGGGGACACGGTGAGGCGGTAAGGCGAGACGCGAAGCGGCGGGGGGAGAGGAGCGGATGTGGGAACGCCGAACGCTGAACGCCCAACGCCTAACGTCCAAGGCCGGAGGGAACCGGGCGGGACGGGACCACGGGCATCGACTTGCGGGAAGGCGAACGCTCAGCGCTGAACGCCCAACGCCCAACGTCCAAGGCCGGAGGCCCGACTCCGGATTGCGACTACCGACGCACTGACGCACGGACGCACCGACCTCCGGACTCCGGACTCCGGACTCCGGACTCCGGACCTGTCTGTGACTCACCTCCCACCGACGCACGGACGCACGTCCCCATACCCGCTCCCCTGGCGGGCTTGTGTCGCGGGGGGGACTGTGGCATGTTCCTGGGCGGGTGCGGGATGGCGGCGGGCTGGGTGGCTGCGGCGATGGCGACAGTGGGGGACAGCATGAGCGACACTGCGGGCTTTGGCGCGTTTTCCGGGCGGTGGGAGTCGAATGCGCGTCTGGCGTGGGATACCCTGGCGCTGCGGCCGACCCGCGGGCTGTGCGTCGGCGGCTTCGGCATCAACGACATGCAGTGGTCGCACCTGGAGGACTTCTCCGGCAATCCCCGCGGCAGCCACGAGCGCGAGCCGTCGCGTGTCTACCGCGAGTTCCAGCTCGCGGCGGGGGTGTGCTTCATCGACCAGTGGATACCCGAGAACCCGCTGACCATGCGCGGCCAGGAGCAGGGCTACGACGACAGCACGCGCCGCGGCGCCACCACCGGCGGCGGCGCCGTGGTTCGCGATGGCATCACGATCGACTCGCCGGAGGCCGTCGTACAGCACATGGAGCAGGTCGCTCTTCCGCGGCTGGAGCAGGAGACGGCGGCGCTGGCGGGTCGTGCCGATGCGGAGGTCCGGCAGCGCATCGAGCGCGAGGTCGCGGTGCAGCGGCTGTTCGGGATGGACCTCCTGAAGGGGCCCTACGAGGGCTTCCAGGGCAAGCCCTGTCTGCTGTACAGCCTCTACGGCTATGCCAACTACTTCATGGCCTACGCCCTCTACCCGGAGGTGATCGAGCGCAGCTTCCGTCTGCAGGCCGACCGTGCCGAGGTCGAGAACCGGATCGCGGCGCGGGCCATCATCGAGGGCGGCCTGCCGAGGATGGTCCGGCTGGACCACGACATGGCCGACTCGCGGGGGACGCTGGTCGACATCCGGACGCTCGACGCGCTGTGGTTCCCGCACTTCGCCCGGGCCATAGGGCCGCTGCTGGCGGCCGGCGTGCGCCTGATCTGGCACTGCGATGGCAATCTCATGGAGATGGTGCCGCGGTTGATCGAGTGCGGCATCGGCGGCTTTCAGGGCTTCCAGTATGAGGATGGCATGGACTACGAGCGGATCTGCCGGATGACGACCCGGGACGGCGATGGGCTCGTCATCATCGGCGGCGTCTCGGTGAC
>JAAYZO010000045.1 GCA_012514865.1 Lentisphaerota bacterium
CTGCCTCGAAACCCCAGCCGGCCGCGTCGTCATCCTCGGCTGCGCCCACCGCGGCGTCGTCGCCACCCTCGACCAGATTGCAGCCCTGCGGCCCACGGCACGACTCCAGGCCGTCATGGGCGGCATGCACCTGCGCTCGGCCGCACCGTCGGCGCTCCGGTGGACTGTGGATGCCCTGAGACACTCCGGCTATGAGCGCCTGGTGCCCGCACACTGCAGCGGCCTGCCCGCCATCGCCGCGCTATGGGCCGCCTGCCCGGGACGCTGCAGCGAGGCCGGCGTCGGCACAACCCTGAGCTTCTGAGACAGCCCCATACCAACGAAAGGACACGCACTCACCATGGCATCCTGCGCATCGTCATGCCCATCCAAGAGCTGCTCCGGCACTGGCACGGCCGCGATCACCCCAAACCCACCCAAGGAGACCCCCATGCGCCTCGCCATCCCCGTCGCCGACGGCCGACTGTCCCTGCACTTCGGTCACTGCGAGAGCTTCGCCCTGATCGACGTCGACCCGGCCACCAAGACCATCCTTAAGGAGGAGGCCCTCACCGCACCGCCGCACGAGCCCGGACTCCTGCCGCGCTGGCTCGCCGAAAAGGGCGCCACCGTCATCATCGCCGGCGGCATGGGCCAACGCGCCCAGGGACTCTTCGCCGAACAGGGGATCGCGGTCATCGTCGGCGCCCCCGCCGAGGCCCCGCAGGACCTGGCAAAAGCCTACCTTGCGGGTACCTTGAAGACCGGCAGCAACGTCTGCGATCATTGAGCCTCTGAAGACGCTCCCCCGGGCGGCCCGTCGGCGCCGCCCGGGGGGGCGCGGCGTGCCCACGGCGGCTGTCGTCGTCGGCGGCGCCGGCCGAGGACACCGATCAAACGAGGTCACGCCATGCAGCAGGTCGCCGTACTCGGAGCCAGCGCCAAACCCGAACGCTACAGCTACCAGGCCGTGGCACTGCTGAAGGCCGCCGGCCATGCCGTCTACCCGGTGCACCCCGCCCTTGAGACCCTGCAGGGCCTGCGCGTCTACCACCGCCTCAGCGAGATCCCGCAGGCGCTCGACACGATCACGGTGTACCTCTCCCCACAGCACTCGTCGGGCCTCGCCGACGCGATCGTCGCGGCCCGGCCGCGACGCGTGATCCTCAACCCCGGCGCCGAAAACCCGGACCTCGCCCGGGACCTCGCCGACGCCGGCATTGCCGTCGTCGAGGCCTGCACCCTGGTGCTCCTGCGCACCGGGCAGTTCGACGTCAGCGCCGGCTGAGCCGCCGCGGCCGTTCACGACCGCGGCGGCGGTTCAGTGCCCCGCGGTGCGGGTCACTTCTTGGCGAACTGGGCGTCGAAGGCCAGCGCGCTGGGCTTGAAGTCCATATCGCGGACGAAGGCGCAGGCCTCGGTGGCGCCGTGGATGCGGTCCATGCGCGAGTCTTCCCACTCCACCGACAGCGGCCCGCTGTAGCCGATGTCGTTGAGCGCCACGATGATCTCTTCGAAATTGACATCGCCGCGCCCGGGCGAGCGGAAGTCCCAGTAGCGCCGCGGGTCGGCGAAGTCGATATGCCCGCCGAAGACACCGACCGTGCCATCGCCGTGGCCCCACCAGGCATCCTTGACATGGGCATGGAAGATGCGCGGCCCGAAGGTGCGCAGGAAGCGCACGTAGTCGACGCCCTGGTAGCCGAAGTGCGACGGGTCGTAGTTGAAGCCGAAGGCCGGGTGGCCATCGAGGGCCTCGAGAGCCCGCTCGGCCGAGGCGATGTCGAAGGCGATCTCGGTCGGGTGGACCTCCAGGGCGAAACGCACACCACAGTCAGCAAAGACATCCAGGATCGGCTTCCAGGTCTTGGCGAAGGCCTTGTAGCCATCGGCAATCTGGTTGGGTAGGCATGGCGGGAAGGAGTAGAGCAGGTGCCAGATCGGCGAGCCGGTGAAGCCGGCCACCACCGAGATGCCGAGGTTGGCCGCCGCCTTCGCCGACGCCTTCATGCTCTCGATCGCCCAGGCACGTGCGGCCGCGGGCTGACCACGGACCTCGGCCGGCGCAAAGGCGTAGTGGCGATCGTCGAGGACGTCGCAGACCAACTGCCCGGCGAGGTGATTCGAGATGCACCAGCACTGCAGGCCGTGCGCGGCCAGAACCGCCTTCTTGTCATCGCAGTAGGCCTTGCTCTTGGCCGCCTGGAAGACGTCGAAGTGGTCGCCCCAGCAGGCCAGTTCAAGGCCGTCGTAGCCGATGTCGGCCATGAGTTTGGCCACGTCCGCCAGCGGCATGTCCGCCCACTGGCCGGTGAAGATGGTGACGGGTCGTCCCATAGCACACGCTCCTTCTGTTGCCTGTGAACCGATCGGCTGCCTGCGGCGGCCTCTCCAAGCGCTGCCCCCTATACTGACACGACCCACCCCGAGCCGCAAGCGCCCCAACACGAAAAAGCCCCGTCGGGGGTCGACGAGCGCGGCAGCGCCGCCGCTCCGAGGATCCCCCCGGACCGGAGGACACGGCCCACGACAACGGCCGGAGAAAACCACCCTCCCCATCCTTGTCGTCATCCTGATCGTCATCCTTGTCTCCCCGCAGACCCGGGACCGCAGGACAAGGATCAGGACAAGGATCACGACAACGACCGGAGAAGACCGCCTCCCCATCCTTGTCGTCATCCTAATCGTCATCCTTGTCTCCCCGCAGACCCCGGACCGCAGGACAAGGATCAGGACTAGGATCAGGACTAGGATCAGGACTAGGATCAGGACTAGGATCAGGACTAGGATCAGGACTA
>JAAYZO010000415.1 GCA_012514865.1 Lentisphaerota bacterium
GACACCGCCGAGCCCCTGGCGACCCTGGCCAAAGGCCTGGTGAGGCGCTGGTGGGTCCACGGTGTCGACCTGACCTTCGACTGCGGCCGCTACGCCATCCTCTGGCGCGACGCCCTGGCGCAGGGCTAGACAGCCGCCGCTGCCGACCGGGCGCCGGCGCGGGTCAGGTAGGTCCACGGCGCCGTCCGTGGACCTCGCGAGCGTCGGGCCGCGGTGCCCCGGCCGGAGCCGAACGGGAGTTCGGCGGTCCCGGGGAAGGTTCTGCGGCTGGGGACAGCCGCCGCCACGGCCGAGACGTCCGTGCCACTCTGAAGGCCGCGGCGGCAACGGCGCCGCCGGGGCCTCACACGAGGCGCCAGCCGAGGAGTGACAGGGCATTGAAAGCGCCGTGGGCGAGTACGGGCGCCCAGAGCCCGCCGGGGGGCCGGCGGAGGCGTTGCAGGATGAGCGCCAGCACGAGCAGTGCGGGCGCCTGGACGAGGCTGCCATGGACGGCCGCGAATGCGGCCGCCGACCACACCCCGGCGTAGCGCCGGCCGGCCTGCGCTATGGCGTCGGTGAGGACCCGCCGGAAGAGCACCTCCTCGGCCAACGGCACCCAGAGCACGACGACGAGCGCGGCGGCCGTCCGGGCCGCGGGCGAGTCGAGGGCCGTGATCAGGGCGACGGCGCCCTGCGGGTCGGCGTTCAGCCCGAGCCAGAGGGCGGCGCGGGCGCTCGCAGCCTGCACGAGGGCAACGGCGGCGAAGGCGACGACCGTGCCACCGAGGGCCTGGCCGATGGCGCGGCGCGAGAGCGCCCCGAAGCCGCACCGCGCCAGCCAGCGCCGCGGTGGCGCCCCGCGGAGAAGCGCGCCGGCGGTGCCGGCGAGCGCGGCCATGTGCAGAGGCACGAGCGCGAGCGCCAGGCGCCACCCGGGGCTGTCCGGCAGGCGGCCGTGGAGGAGGCCCTGCAGGACGACGCCGGCCGCAAAGCCAACCACGCCGCCAGCGAGGGCCCGTCCGGCCGGATCGGCGGACGGCCGCGTCGACGCGGCCGAGATCGGCGCGGAAGGCGGCAGCGGGTTAGCAAGATCGTCGGCCATGCTATAGTATAGGGTCGTGTCAGGGGGCCGCCTATCAACGGCCGGCTCCCGGGGGTGTTCAGCGGCAGGACCGAGGGGGTCCGGGAAGGCCTGGATCCGCGGATCCGTACCATCAGGATGGAGCAGCGTCCATGAACAAGAAGACCATTCGTGATGTCAGTCTGCAGGGCAAGCGCGTCCTCGTGCGGGTGGACTTCAATGTCCCCATCGAGAATGGCGTCATCAGCGACGACACGCGTGTCCAGGCCTCGCTGCCGACCCTGAAGTACTGCCTCGAGCAGGGCGCCGCGCTGGTGCTGATGAGCCACCTGGGCCGCCCGAAGGGCAAGGGCTACGAGGCCGAGTTCAGCCTCAAGCCGGTCGCCGATCACCTGGCCAAGGTCTTGGGCCGTCCGGTGCTGTTCGCGGCCGACTGCCTGAAGGCCGACGAGCAGGTGGCGGCGCTGCGCCCCGGGCAGGTGCTGATGCTGGAGAACACCCGCTTCTACAAGGAAGAGGAGGCCAGTGTCAAGCAGGCCGAGGGCATGAGCGACGAGGAGTACAAGCAGAAGAAGGC
>JAAYZO010000046.1 GCA_012514865.1 Lentisphaerota bacterium
GAAGATGAGAGAACTTCAACGAAAAATGGGACCGGTGGATCGAAGCATCAGCCTTAGGTTGACGCGTATGCCTGGAGGGGTGCCAGAACCGGACTTTCACACAGCCCTGCGGAATTGTCGCCGGCCGGCGGTCTCGTGCGGGCCTGGGCGCGGCATGTCGCCTCGGGCCGGGGGACGGCGCTGGCGGCGGCGCCGTCAGGGCGACGGGTCGAGGCAGGCGCGGACGCGGGCGAAGTCGAGGTCGAGGGGGGTGTCGGGCGGGAGGGTCTCGTGGAGGGCCAGGCCGTAGGGGCGGCCCCAGCCGCCGAGGGCGAGGACCTGGCCATCGGGCGACCAGGCGGCGCGGACTGGCGTGCCGTCCCTCTCCTCGCGGGGGAAGCTGAGCAGGGCGCGGCCGGTGGCGGCGTCCCAGAGTCGCGCGTCGTCACCCTCGGCGGTGGTGATAAGGCGGGCGCTGTCAGGAGTGAAGGCCATGGCAATGACGGCGTTATGGTGACCGCGGAGGGCGTAGCGCCGCTGGCCATCGGCGGTATTCCAGGCGGCGACCTCTTCGAAGGTCGCGATGAGGAGCGTGGCGCCGTCGGGGGAGAAGGTGATGATGTCGCTGAAGGCGCCGCGGCGTCCGAGGCGTTGCCGGACGGTGCCTTCGGGGTTGAGGTCGCGGAGTTCCACGATGCCGTGGTGGAGGATGGCCGCGACCTGGGTGCCATCGGGGCTGAGGACGGCGCGCAAGGCGCCGCGTTCCTGGCTCAGGATGGCCTCGCCGGTGCGCCAGTTCAGCACGGCAGGCCGGGCGGCGCGCTCCCAGTCCTTGTAGAACTCGAGGCCGTCGGCATCGGCGTTCTGGGGGCGTGGCATGATGAGGATGTGCTCCGGGTTGTCGAGGAAGAGCCGAGGGGCGAAGGCGAAGGTGCGGTCGCGGCTGAGCCAGCAGCGGTGGCTGGCAAGGAGTTCCCCTGTGGTGGCGTCGAGGATCAGCACGTGGCCGTTGTCGCCGCCGCCGGCGAGGGCGGTGAGGAAGCGTCCGTCAGCGGAGTAGGCGAGATGGCCGTTCGGCACGCCGAGGGTCGGGTGCGCCTCGGCCCAGGCGGTCATCGTCCGATTCAGGGCCTCCATCTGGCTGACCCGGCCGCTCTGGCGGTCGTGGAGGCTGAGACCATCGTAAGAGGTGAAGGCGAGTTGCCGGCCGTTCGGATGCCAGGCCAGATCGTACACGACCCCGATGCTGACCGGCCGGGCGGGCCCCGCGCCGCCGGAGCCGGTGCTCGTATAGGGCCACAGGCGGACCTCCTGCGCGGCGGTGAGGAGGAGCCGTCCGGAGGGATGCAGATCGATGCCGGTGATGGGCGTGGCATGGGCCTGCAGACGCAGCTCGGTGGACCAATCGGCCGTGCGCACGATCTGGACGAGGCCGCTGTAGGTGCCGATGAGGAGCCGCTGGCCGTCGGGGCTGAGGTGCAGGCGGGTGATGCTGACCTGATCGACCGGCAGTTCTTTGACGAGACGTCCATCGGCCACGGCGAGAAGTTGGACGGTGCCGTTGTAGAAGCCGACGGCGAGGGTCTGGTCGTCGACGAACTCCATGGCCTCGGGTCGGGCCGTGAAAGGCACGATGACCGGCGGGGTGCCGCCGTCGAGGGCGACGATCGTGCCGCCGCGCGGCCCGCGCTGGCGCTCTACGGGTATCGTCAGGGCGACATGACGGCCGCCGGGGGCAAGCGCGCCGACCGTGTTGAGGTTCTGGCGGTCCGCCTCCCAGAGGACGTCTCCCGAATCGACCTCCCAGACGCGGGCCTGCACGCTGCTGACCGCCAGCAGGCGCGTGCTGTCGCGGCTGAAGGCCTGGTGGCCAACCGCGCCCCGGATCGCGAAGTCCCGTGCGGGCCTGGCCTTGAAGTCCTGAGCCGGGTACAGCAGGCTGTGGCCCGCGGCGACCACGACCCAGCGGCCGTCGGGCGAGAAACGCGGGCTGACCGGGAAGTCGAGGGTCTTGGGGAAGGTGCTCCCGCGGCTCCAGAGGCGTTCCCCTGAGCGCGTGTCCCAGGCGCGGACCGCGTCTTCGCCGAAGGCCCCGACCACCTGGCTGCCATCGGGGCTGAACTCGACCCACCCGGGTCGCGAGGAGTGGCCCTTGAACTCTGCCAGGAGGCGTCGGCTGCGCCGTGCCAGCCAGCCCCACTCCCAGTGTCGCAGGCGC